>NZ_JANCPQ010000006.1:0-148052 GCF_024295825.1 Streptococcus sp. CF10-1
AACTTTAAAACTAGAATTCTCATTGCTTTGAACATCAAAAAGGAGAGAACCAATTTGGTCCTCTCCAGGTTATAACTTTTCATCAACCCACTACAGTTGACAAAGAGCCCACTGTTTATTTGCTGATCATTAATTGTATAACAATTACGATAAATCTTCGCTTTCTTCATGTTTTTCACTATAAATGAGATTAAATAAATCTCTTTTTAAGCTGTCTAACTGCTAAGGTATAGAAGACAAAAATATAAGCACTATTGACAACTAAGAAAAGGATAAATTCAGATAAGGTAAAAGGGACTAAGGAACGAGCTCGATCACCAACAGCAATCTGAGCATAAGGGAAAATTCTAAAAAGACCTTGTCCAATAAAGAGGGTCATAAGTCCTGCCATAGCCAAAATAGCTGATATAAGAATAGGCACTGCGAAATTTTTTAAGCGAATACTGAGAAAAATTTGAATGGTGACAATAGTAATGGTTGCTATCCAACCTGTGATAGACCAAAGTAAAAAGTCCAGTAGATAATTTGCAAAAGGTACCTTCAAAACCAAAGCGCTGATAATATAAAAGAGAAGAACTATCAGTTGACTAATAGCCATGACTAGTGATAAGCTGGTGATTTTTGATAAAATGATACGATTGGCTTTAACCGGAATACTTAATAAGCGCTGCCAGTTTTTATTACTTTCCTCGAATTGACAACTGATGGAACAGATAATCCCGATCAGAATAGGAGTAAATACCTGCGAGGAATAGAAAACTGTTTGTCCCCAAAGGACGTGAGCTTGTGTACCATCTAGGAGCACCTTTCGATTGAGAGCGTAAATCATTGCTCCCAATAAGGACCCAACAAGGTTAAAGAAGATTAGCGTTATCGGAATAGCACTTTTTTTGATTTTTTTAAATTCAAAAATAATCATAATAGATCCGCCTTTCCAATGAGTTTTTTACTGGCAAAGATGCTTAAAAAAATGATAAGCAATAATACGACTAATTTAAAGGGATAAGCATTATCGTATTGAAAAAGATAAGTGTTAGTTCCAGCCACCCGTTTAGCGATTCCCATCATAGAGAAATATTGCCAAGGAATGAAAATACGAATAGGAACTGGTAACGCACCGATACCTATAAATGACAGGAAGGAACCAATTAAGCCTGTTACTACTGTCACACTTGGCTTTGGATAGATAAAAGCTAAGCAAAGATGTAAACAAGACAGAAAGAGACAAACCAAAAAAGTTGTGAACAAAAAGAGACTCAATGAAACAGGTGTCACACTGACCTGCATGCCTTGAATAATAAATTTCAGAAAAAGCGTTTGAATCAAACTGACAACAAAGGCAAAAATAGCCATCACAGTCAATTTAGCTTTAAAAAGTTGCCAAGGACTTTCGTTACTGGTTTGCAAGAGTTTAAAAGTTTTGCCTAGATGTTCCAATTCCAGTAGTCTAGACGCTAAAACTGCAATGAAAAGTGGCAAAATAAAATCATTCAAGTAAGTCATGGTATAAATGGCATTATAGGCCTCATGTGTTTTAGGTAATTCATATTTGATAACAACGCTACTCCAAATCAAGCCCACTGCTACAATAGCAATCAAAGATAACAAGAAAGACCGTCTTTTTAGTTTGATAAATTCTAATTGTAAATTTAGCATTACAAAACACTTCCTTCCCGTCCTGTCATATCAAGGAAAACATCTTCCAGCGATCGACGAATCATACGAACTTGATAAATATCAACATTATTTTCAACTAAGAGTCGAATAGCAGTGGCTATATTAACTTTATTGTTATCGTTGATAATCAATTTTGGATCATCATCCAAATTAAAACCATTGAACATTAGTATTCTTTTAGCAGTTACATCATCACTGGTCTCAAACAGATATTTTTCATCTTCTTCAAGGTCAGATAGGTGGCCTTCAAAAAGTAATTGACCATGATTGATAATGCCAACAGTTGTAGCCATCTGTTCAATTTCTGAAAGAATGTGGCTAGAAACGATGATAGTCATATCGTATTTTTGTGGTAAAGACTTGATAAGCTCACGAATTTCTTGAATACCGGCAGGGTCTAAACCATTAGTTGGCTCATCCAAAATCAGTAATTTAGGAAATTTAACAATAGCTAACGCAATTCCTAAACGTTGTTTCATGCCTAGTGAATAGTTTTTAACTAGCTTGTCTTTTTGATCGAAAAGTTTGACAATCTTTAAGACTTCATCAATATTTCTTTTTGGTAATTTAAGCAATTTTTGGATAATTTCAAGATTTTCATAACCGGTCAAATTAGCATAGTAAGAGGGCTCTTCAATGAGGGAACCTACATTTGAGAGGAGTGATATTTGATTGCTATTAAAGGTTTTTCCAAAGAGCTTAATGGAACCGTGGCTTGGTTGCAACAATCCTAAAAGCATTTTCATAGCAGTACTCTTACCAGCACCATTTGGTCCCAAAAAACCATAAATTTCATTTTTTCTAATATGAATAGAGAGCTGATTAACGGCTACTTCACCTGAAAAATCCTTACTTAATTGGTTGGTTTCAACGATATAATTGTTCATTTGTTTTCTCCTTTAAAAATCTTAGAGTGATGTTATATCCTTTCGCTATTTTCATTATAATGAAACTCCTTTATTTTAACCTGTTCATTACCTTAATTCTTCCTTAATTTTTACTTTAAAGTCCTTGACTAAGGAAGCAATGTGTTATACTAGTCTTGTTGAGGTAATAGTATGAATTATAAAGAAAAGAAGATCTTAATTTTAGACGATAACCCAGAAATTTTAGAAATAGTGCAAGAATCATTGAGCATTGCTGGGTTTAGCAATCTAACAAGTGTACAATCACAAAAAGAAGCTTTGGAGCAATTTGAAGAAAAATCTTTTGATTTAGTTATTTTAGACATTATGCTGCCTGAAGGATCAGGATTTGAAGTTTTAAAGGGCATCCGTAAGACTTCAATGGTTCCTGTTTTGTTTTTGTCGGCAATCTCCGATATAGAAAAACAATATCAGGGCTTTGAGTTAGGGGCAGATGACTATATTATCAAGCCTTTCCGTCCAAGAGATTTGGAGTTGCGTATTCTTTCCATCCTAAAAAGAGCCTATCCCGAAAAGGAAGATACCCTTGTTTTGCCTGCTTGCCAGGTGCATTTTAGCCAAGCCTTGATTACCAAAGGAAAACTAGAGATTCAGCTGACAGCTAAGGAATACAGTATTCTTAAGGTCTTATATGATAATAAGAATCGCATTGTCACTTTTGACCAACTCTTAGAAAAGGTCTGGGGATTACAATACCAAGGCTATGATAATACCCTAATGGCTCATATTCGTAAGATTCGACAAAAGATTGAAGCCAATCCTTCTAAACCAGAAAGCTTAATAACGGTTAAAGGTTTGGGTTACAAACTAAAGGTGAATTAAATGGATACCGTTAAATTTTTTACTAAGTTATTAACCAGGTATGTTCTATTAATCTTGGCTTTAATCATAGGACTTGTTTTTGTTTATGGTTTGGTTTTCTCAGCCTATTTTAGTTTCTATGGAAAGGAAAAACCGGAACTACTTTACACTAAAATCGCTCAATCGAGTCAAGAGAATAATTTCAATTTTGATAAAAGCAGCAAAATTGAAATGGATAAACAAAATACTTGGGCTATGGTACTGAATCAAGATGGCAATATTGTCCAATCTTATCATTTACCTAAAGGACTCAAAAGGCATTATACGAATGCTGATATGGTTAAATTTTCACGTTGGTATTTAGAAGATTACCCTGTTTTCTCCTATGTACGTGGTCAGCAAATTTTAGTTTTGGGCTATCCTAAAAAGCATTCCTTAGCAAAATTTAATTTCTATGCTAATACGCAATTTATTAGGAATTTTCTCAGTTTGGGACTTGTTTTCTTGGGTATTATTCTTTTACTTATTTTTATTCTTTTGAGCCGATCAAAGTTGCGTATTAAAAAGGAGATGGAGCCGATTATTACTGCTGTCACTTCTTTATCTCAAGGTCAAAATATCGTTCTTAAAGAAAAGGGAAATTTCTCTGAAATTAAGACGGCTCTCAATGAAACATCTCATATTTTGGAAGAAAGCAACACGATGAAAGAGCAATGGATTAGAGGGGTCAGTCATGATTTACGCAATCCTCTTATGCTCATATCAGGTTATAACAGTCAGTTAGAGCAGCAGTATGGCAAAGGAAAGCAGACAGAGGAAATTGAAAATCAGATTCAAACTATGAAAGAAATGATTTCTAATCTCAATATGAGCTACTTATTGGATAACCAAAAGCGTCACTCCGAATTTTCCAATCTTGATTTGGTTGCTGTCCTACGAACAGTAATTGCCGATATATTGAATAATTATGAAACAATTACACTTCATTTTGATTTGCCTGCCGAGACAGTGTTGGTAAAAGGAGAGGTAACTTTATTAGCAAGAGCTTTTAGAAATCTCTTGCTTAATAGTATTATGCACAGCGGCTCTAACCAGATTGATCTGACTTATCAATTATCTGATAATAAAGTGCTCATCGTCATTGCGGATCAAGGAGATATTACAGCTCAAAAAATTACTGAGCTAAATCAAAAATCAACTAATTATGAATCACATGGTATGGGAACAGTTATCACCAAACAAATTATTAAATTACATCAAGGTGAAATTGTTTTTTTGGACAATCATCCAGGCTTAAAAGTCACCATTTCTTTACCTTTAGTAAAGGAATAATGGCCTGCCTCAGAACAAGCTTACACTTAGAAAACTAACCATTTGGAGCATTGCGACACATTATTTATCTTCTAAATATTTCTAAATGCTATTTTTGGGGCAAAGTATTCTTTCGTCTAATCATCGTAAATTTTTGATAAATAAGTAGCAATACTATTCTATTTATCAAAAATTTTTCTGTTATACGCAAAAAAAGAGTGAACAAATAAAGTTGCACTCTTTTACTGTTAAAATGTTTTGTCAACAACTATATACGAATTACACTAAAAACGCTTTAGATACTGTCAATAATTATGTGTAAACACTCAAGTAGAGTTATGGAGTGCTAATCAAATAAGCTTTCAAGTGTGTCAGAACATTGACCAAACCCTTTATGGATTCGTTGACTTTGCTTGAAATTATAATCTTCAAACAAAGTAACTAAGTAACGGTCCAGGGCTTCTTCGTTAGGAAAAAGAACCTTCTTTTTCGTTTGACGTTTAATTTCTTTGTTGAGAGACTCAATGAGGTTTGTCGAATAAATGCTGTGCCAAATTTGGTAGGGAAACTGGAAAAAAGTTAAAAGATTATCCGTATTCTCCAGACTTTCCATGACTTTCCTATACTTTGGCTTCCATTCAGCGATAAAGTCCTCTAAAGCTTGTACTGCCATTTCTAAATTTTCAGCACGATAAATCGTTTTTAATTACCCTAGAATAACCACTCGATTAGATCGTTTCACCTTACTAGCCCTTTTCATCAACCCACTACAGTTGACAAAGAGCCTGTAAGCCATCGTCTTTCTCTCTTTCTTACAATTAAGTCACTCTTTACTATCATTTATAACGCTTTTTCAACTAGTTGGAAACCAGAAGCAAAAACAAAAAAGCCTAGGATTCCTAGGCTTTTTTGTTTATAGATTATTTTCCAAGGTAGTATTCTTTTACGACGTTCAATTTTTCATCGAATTCGAATACCAATGGTGGGAAGTTAGGGATTTCTACACCCATGATTTCATCATCTGACAAGTGTTTGATGTGTTTTACAAGGGCACGGATTGAGTTACCGTGAGCTCCTACGAATACGTTTTTACCATCTTTAAGTGCTGGAGCGATTTTGTCTTCCCAGAATGGAAGGGCACGTTCCAAAGTCACTTTCAAGTTTTCAGCATCTGGAATGACTGAATCGTCAAGTGAAGCGTAACGACGGTCAGTATGTGCTGAGTATTCGTCATCATGAGGCATTGCAGGAGGTAATACATCGTATGAACGACGCCAGATGTGAACTTGCTCATCACCAAATTGTTCAGCAGCTTCAGCTTTGTTTTTACCAGTCAAACCACCGTAGTGACGTTCGTTCAAGCGCCATGATTTTTCAACTGGAACCCAGAGCTGGTCAGCAGCTTCAAGAGCCAAGTTTGTTGTTTTGATCGCACGTTTCAATACTGAAGTGTAAGCTTGGTCAAATTCGATACCAGCTTCCTTGATCAATTTACCAGCGTCAATCGCTTGTTGTGTTCCTTTATCAGACAAATCAACATCAGCCCAACCAGTGAAAAGGTTAGCTTTGTTCCATTCAGACTCACCGTGGCGAGCAAAAACCAATTTTACCATTAGATGGATTCTCCTTTTATTTTTCGAGGTTTCCCTCGTTTATCTATTCTATTTTACACAATTTTTCACAAAAAAGCTAGTTAAAATCAACTAAAAAGAGAAGAGCTTATCAGTCTTCTCTTTATCACACTATCATAATTGTTCTCGATAGACGATGAAATAGTCCCGTCCAAATAATTGGAAAACTACTACTCTTCAATTACAAATTTTTTCAATGTTCCAAAGTAAAGTGAACCACCAATAATGGTTAGAATTCCACCTACCCATCCCAAAAATGGAATCAAGCCGACCGCACCACCTACAATGAGCAAAACAGAAGGTGCATTCGTAACACGTTCATCATCTTTATAATAAACAATAGCCACAATTCCCAATACTAAAACAGCAATTTTAACCAATGACAAAATAATTGAGAGCCCTGTCAATGTCCCAACTGTTACATCTGCGTCTTCAGTTGCTGCAGCAGCTCCAACAGCCATGATAAACATGATGACTGGCGCTAAAAGCAATACAATTCCTGAAATAAGACCAAAAATAGCGTTAACACGAGCAAGTGTATTTGTTTTCATAATAATCTCCTTAAAATTTTTATAGGTATTATTCTATCATAATTTCTCTAAAAATTAAACAGTCTTATAAAATTTTATAATAAATATTGATTTTTAAAAAATAATTTTAAGTTCTAAAGTCTCTTTATAATTAGTGGAAATATAAAATTATGAGAAAACTGAATAGTTGATTATGTTAATTATCTACACGGACAGGCCAGGAAGAACTTCATTTGAAGAAATGGACTAGTAAATTTTCCCATGATAAAACACATAATATCAAGAGTTCAAGTACCTTGATATTATGCGTTTTTATGATTTTAGCGACCTTTATCAGTCTATTCTGATTATTTCGCTTCAAATCCTTCTGCGACTGCATCCGCAAAGTTTTCTTCTACGATGCTTGCACAGTGATCACAGATGACTGCGTGGTAGCTGCGTTCTGCTGTTTTTGGGTCGATACGACGGCAACGGTCACAAACTTCACCTGCAGCGCGTTCAACAGTGAAGGCTACGTCTTCGAAGCTAACAGCGCCTTCTGGAGCTGGTCCATCTGCAATGGTCAATTCTGACACAATCAAGAGTTGAGCCACATTGCTATCCACCGCTCCAAGAAGAGTTTTCACAACTTCGTTTGGATAAACTGTCAAGTGAGCTTCAAGTGATTTACCGATTACTTTTGCATTACGAGCTTCTTCCAAGGCTTTTTGAGCTTGTCCGCGGAAGTCCATGAAGGCTGCCCAGGTATCCAAGATTTCTTCTTGATTAGCAAAAGTTTCCGCTTCTGGCAATTCTGACAATTGAACGAATTCCTCTTCTTCAAACTCAAGATATGACCAGATTTCTTCTGCAGTGTGAGGAAGGATTGGTGTCAAGAGTTTGGTGATTTTCACAAGAATATCATAGAAAACAGTCTGCATTTGACGACGTTCAAGTGATTTGGCACCTTCGATGTAAACAACATCTTTAGCGAAGTCAAGGTAGAAGGCTGACAAATCAACGTTGATGAAGTTCACCAAGGCCTTATAGATGGTCAAAAATTCAAAGTCAGCATAGGCATCACGAATGGTCTTAACAAGCTGGTTAAAGCGGATAGTCATGTACTTATCAACGGAACGAAGCTCATCGTAAGCCACTGCGTCTTGAGCTGGGTTAAAGTCAGATGTGTTAGCAATCAAGAAGCGAAGAGTGTTACGGATCTTACGGTAAGTTTCAGAGACTTGGCTCAAGATATCCATAGAGATACGCACGTCGTTGCTTGAGTCCACACTTGTTACCCAGAGACGCAAGATTTCCGCACCAAATTGTTTTTCAACATCACTTGGAGCAATGGTATTTCCAAGAGATTTAGACATCTTCTCACCTTTACCATCAAGGGCAAAACCTTGTGACAAGATTTGTTTATATGGAGCAACACCATGGTTAGCAACAGATGTGATAAGTGATGAGTTGAACCAACCACGGTACTGGTCAGAACCTTCAAGGTAAAGATCTGCTGGATATTTGAGTTCTGGACGGTTGACCACTACTCCATTCCATGATGAACCTGAGTCAAACCATACGTCCATGATATCTGTTTCTTTCTTGAACTCGCCATTTGGTGAACCTGGATGGGTGAATCCTTCTGGCAAGAGGTCTTTAGCCTCACGTTCCCACCAGATGATAGAACCGTGTTCCTCAAAGAGTTGAGCCATGTGCTCAATCGTTTCAGCTGTCATGATTGGCGTTCCGTCTTCAGCATAGAAGATAGGAAGGGGAACTCCCCAAGCACGTTGACGAGAGATAACCCAGTCGCCACGGTCACGAATCATATTGTAAAGACGAACTTTCCCCCATTCTGAGTGGAACTTCACTTTTTCAATTTCATCCAAGATTTCTTGGCGGAATTTAGATACAGAGGCAAACCACTGTGGAACAGCCCGCCAGATGATTGGTTTCTTGGTACGCCAGTCAAATGGGTATGAGTGAGAGATTTCTTCTTGAGCAAGGAGCAAATCACCCAGTTTTTCAATAACTGTTGGAACAACCTTGTCGTAGAATTGACCTGCAAAGTCAGGACCTGCATTTTCCATCATAATCCCGCGTTCATCAACAGTGACAAACACTTCCAAGCCGTTAGCAACACCGACATTGTAGTCGTCCTCACCAAAACCAGGGGCTGTATGGACGATACCTGTACCAGAGTCAGTCGTAACGTGGTCACCGAGGATCACCAACTCATCTACAGCCGTATCCCAAGGATGAGCTGTCACGATTTTATTCAATTCTTGACCACGGTAGGTCGCCAATACCTGAACATCAGCCCAGCCAAATTTCTCAGACAAGCTATTCAACAATTCTGAAGCAACTACAAACTTACGCTCTTCACCAGCTGGTTGTACCAATACATAATCAATATCTGCTCCAACAGTCAAACCACGAGAGGCTGTGATGGTAAATGGAGTTGTTGTCCATACGACGATATAAGTATCTGTATCTAGGACACCTTTGCCATCTTTGACACGGTTAGCATAGTAAAGGGAAGTTGAAAGCAAGTCATGGTACTCAATTTCCGCTTCAGCAAGAGCTGATTCAGATGACCAAGACCAGTAAACTGGCTTGGCACCACGGTAGATGTAGCCTTTCTTAGCCATTTCACCAAAGACACGGATCTGAGCCGCTTCATAGTCCGGAGTCAAAGTCACATAAGGATTTTCCCAGTCACCAGAAACACCCAAACGTTTAAAGTCTTCGCGTTGTTTATCAACTTGAGAAAGAGCGTACTCACGGCAAAGTTTCAAGTACTCAACCAAGTCCATTTCTTTGCGTTTAACACCTTGTTTTGCCAAGACTTGCTCGATTGGCAAACCATGTGTATCCCAACCTGGGATGTATGGTGCGTAAAATCCAGACATAGACTTAGAACGAACAATAATATCTTTAGAAATCTTGTTCATAGCATGTCCAACGTGGATATTTCCGTTTGCATACGGAGGTCCATCATGCAAGGTGAAATGAGGTTTTCCTTGGTTCAATTCTTGACGACGTTGGTAAAGTTTTGCTTCTTCCCATTCTTTTTGCCAAACTGGTTCTTTAGTTGGAAGACCAGCACGCATAGGAAAGTCTGTTTTCCCTAGATTGAGGGTTTCTTTTAGTTTCATTGTTACTCCTTTAATTTAAAATGACAAAATAAAAACCACGATTCGCAAAAAGGACGAAAATCGTGGTACCACCTTTGTTCGAAAAAAGACAGGGTCTCTTTTCCTCTTTTCCCGTAACGTGGGGGACGTCCAGTCTTACTGCTTTCAGACTAGATTTTTGTTGAGAGGATAATCTGACCACTAGGGATTGCAGGACTCTCACCATCTCCCGCTCGCTGAAAATATAGTTGGTTCGATCTTGTTCTCACATTTTTTATAGGATAAGAACAGATTCTTTGTTTGCATCGTCCTCAGTTGCCGCAGTAGCTTCTACTTCAACTGACTCTTCATGCTGGTCACTTTCTTCTGTCTGTTGATTTTGTTGAGCTTCAAACTCAGCTAATTCTTTGTTGCCAGCCTCGATACGAGCTTGTAATTCAGCAACCTCTTCTGGTGTGAATTGACGAGTCATATCAATAGGCTCTTCCTCTGGTTGTAAAGATACAGTTTCACCAAGAACTTCACCCACCACTTCTTTAAAGGCTTCATCACTTGTCTGAAGGTAAGTAGCTGTTGGACGAAGAATATCTTCCCAATCAGATGACTCGACAATAGCCAATTGACTTTCAATCGTAGACTTGAGGCGTTGATGGAATACACGGCTCTTATTCTTCAACTCTTCTGTCTCAACAGCCACTCTCTTCGCATTATCTGTTGCCTGACGGAGAATTTCATTTGCCTTGTATTTCGCTTCTTCAAGCAAACGCTGAGCATCTTGTTCAGCTTGTTGAATAATATTGTTTGAACGTTCTTGAGCAGCTTGTTTAACACGCTCCGCTGTATCTTGAGCAATCAAAACTGACTGACTCAAGGAATCCTTCATCTCATCAAAGTAAGACAAACGTTCTTCCAAACTCTTGATGTGTGTCTCTTTATCGTGATTGCTACGAACCAAGTCTTCATAATCACGAACAACGATATCAAGAAACTCGTCTACTTCTTCTGGGTCAAAACCTCTAAATCTTGTGCCAAAGGTTTTATCTTTAATTTCTAACGATGTAATTGGCATACTTTTCCTCACTTACTTAATAAAAAATAGAATCATTAATTGCTTCTGGTTCTTGCTCGCTTGTTACTGTTCTCTTAGGAATATCATTCGTATAATAGGAAAGACGTTCTTCTAGTTTTTTGATATAGAGTTCAGTTTCATCTTTGTATCGAATCATCTCCTCTAATTCAAAGTAAATCTTATCTAGAAAGAGGTCAACTTCTTCCTGATTGTAGCCTCTGAATGTTCTTGAGAAAGCTTTATCACTTATTTCTTGTGGTGTAATCGACATATTTTTTCTCACTTGCTTAAAAGTAACCGGACTGTTAGTTTTTTCTTATCCTTTTTGGTCTGACCATTGTCTTTGACAATTTTTAGACGACCAAACTTTCTCACACTGATCAAATCTCCAACTGCAACCTGGTAATCACTTTTTTCAACCAGATGATAGTTTACCTGGACAGATTTTTTCTCTATCAGTTGACTAGCTTGGTTTCTAGATAATTTCAAGGCACTTGATAAGAGGGCATCCAATCGAAAACTCGAAACTAAAATTTCTCGTTCTCTATAATCAATTTTAGACAAAATCCTATCGGTAAAAGGACGTTCCTCCAGCGATACAGGAAGTCTGCCAATCTTTCTTATTCCATCCTGAAAAAGAGGAATGAAATCGCGATTGACAAAAATCTGTGCTCTCTTTTCATCTACCAAGATATCACCAAATAATTTACGGTCAATTCCTAGTTGGTTGATGATTGTTCCCAATATTTTTCCATGACTCAGTTGTTCAAACTTACTCGGATAGCAAATTTCCAACAAAGCCATTTCAAAGTCTGATATCTCTGGTTCAAAGTAATCTGGATAGAGAAGCACTCGAACCGACTCTGTCGGAAGAAAATCACCACTACTTTGGCAACCCAGTCCATATGTCCCAGCTAGCACCCTCAAGATCTGTTCCTGATGGGGATTGATAAATGGAGTAAGCACCGGTGCATATGTATCTTCTACCCGCTTGATCCACTCTAATCCCTTATCAATAAAAGGAATATCATCTTGGGAAAAATGTTGATAAATGGCTCGATTTACTGTCATAGTAATAGGATTAGTCGTGTTAAGATATTTCCAACAAACTGAATCAGAATCAGCGCCGCCCAAACCGTAAAATCAAGACCAGCAAATTGTAGATGGAGCTTACGAAGTGGCTCAATAACTGGGCGAGCAAGTCTGATAACTAAACGACCTAGCTGGCTTTCATAGGCATTTGGAAACCATGAAAGAAGAGCAAATGCAACGAGAATGATGGAGTAAATGCTAACCGCATTTTGGATTAAACGGATTAAGAAAATCATTATCTTGCTCTATTTCGTTTAATATCAAAACCAAACTCAGCGTTTTGTGATTCATCTGGAAGTTTGATATCTTCAATATTCACGATAACGTTGACAGGAGTCAATAGATACATCGTACTCGCAACTTTTTTCATATTTCCAGCCAAGACATGACGGGCTCCATCCAAGTAATCAAGGCAACGACGGGCTTGTACCTCTGTCATGTATTGGAAATCAATCAAAATACTTTCATTTCCAGCCAACAAATCTACAATTTCCGTTGCATCTTCATATTTTCTTGGATAGCGAACGTCAATTGTCACTTTCTCATCTGAACGGTGACTTTGCATTGCCAATTCTTGCTGACGCGCATGAAGACGAGTAATATTTGCATCTTTTGCTGATCCTGACTGAGCAGGTGCTGGTAATTCTTTAGAAGATGAGATGGCTGGGCTAACTGTTTCCTCTTGTTGAGTCTGGTAGTTAGTCGTTTCTTCTCCGTCTTCTGTGAAATAATCTATAAATTTATCGAATCTATCTTTTAAAGACATAGCTCTCTCCTATTTAAAAAATGCTGTACCGATTCGAACAAAGGTTGAGCCGAACTGAATCGCTTCTTTAAAATCACGACTCATTCCCATGCTTAGCTCTGTCATCGGCATATTAGGGATTTGTTTTTCTCTAATTTCTGCTTGCAGAGCCTGCGTATCCTTGAAAATTCCTTTCAATTTATCACTGTCTGCCTCAAAAGGAGCCATGGTCATTAAACCAACATACTCAATCTGATCTAACTTAGCCAATTCTGGCAAAAGTTCTAGCAATTCTTCTTTTGAAAACCCATGCTTGCTTTCTTCCCCAGAAATATTGACCTGCAAGAAACACTTGATAACATGATCTGTTCTCTTTTGAATTTCCTGGGCTAACTTTAAGGAGTCTAAAGCATGAAAGTAATCCACATATGGGATTACTTCTTTCACTTTCCGTCTCTGTAGTGTTCCTATTAAATGCCAAGTAACTGGGTAATCTTTCAAGGCCTGATATTTTTCTAAAAATTTATCAACTCGATTTTCACCTATATGACGGACACCAAGCGGAAGCAAGGCTTCCGCTGTTTGTACATCTACATACTTTGTCACTGCGATTACTGAAACAGCATCTAGAGCACGGTTGGCTTCTTGACTAGCATCAGCTATTTGCTGAAAAACTAATTCAGTATTTTTTTTCAAATTCATTGATTAACGATTTTTGAAGAATGGAGGTGTGTCCAATTCATCCTCATCTTGTGAAACTGGTGTTTCAAAGCGTTCAACTGGTGAAACAACGGGATCTGTTTGGCGAACAATTGACTCACGGCGCAAGTCCCAATCTCCAAAAGCAGATGCTTGGTTTGTTTCAAAGCGACGTGGACTTGATTTAGGCAGTTCTGCTGTCTCTTCCAAGTCGAATTGACGGTCAAATGTGTGTGCTTGTGGAGTTTTAGTTGATGGTCGACCAACTGGTTGGTTGGTAGCAGACCCGACTACTTTTTCTAGTCGTTCTTGACGAACACCTGTCGCTACAACAGTCACACGGATTTCATCCTTCATGCTTTCGTCGATAGATGTTCCAAGCCAGATGTTTACACCTTTACCAGCTGCTTGATTGACAATTTCTGAAGCTTCTTCTGCTTCAATCAAAGTTAAATCAAGACCACCAGTAACGTTGACAATCACATCCTCTGCACCATCGATAGTTGTTTCAAGAAGTGGAGAGTAAATTGCTTTGCGAGCCGCTTCAACAACGCGCTCTTCACCACTACCGATACCGATACCCATAAGGGCATTTCCTTTATTTGCCATTACAGTTTTCACATCAGCAAAGTCAAGGTTAATCAATCCTGGGTTCGTGATCAAGTCAGTGATCCCTTGAACACCTTGGCGAAGAACGTTATCTGCTTCGCTAAGAGCTTCAAGAAGTGGCGTTTTCTTATCAACGATTTCAAGCAAGTTGTTGTTAGAGATAATCAACAAAGTATCAACATGCTCGCGAAGTTCGTTGATTCCTTCTACGGCGTACTGACCACGTTTGCTCCCTTCAAATCCGAAAGGACGTGTCACGACACCAACTGTAAGAGCACCAAGATCTTTAGCGATACGTGCAATAACAGGGGCTGCACCTGTACCAGATCCACCACCCATACCTGCAGTGATAAAGACCATGTCTGCTCCAGTGATAGCTTCCGTCAAAGCTTCTTCACTTTCTTCTGCAGCTTTACGTCCAACTTCTGGACGACCTCCAGCACCCAAACCACGAGTCAATTTGGGACCAAGTTGGATAACTGTTTCTGCTTTCGTACTGCTAAGGGCTTGTACATCAGTGTTGGCTGCGATAAATTCTACACCAGCAACACCTTCGTCAACCATGCGGTTGATGGCGTTACCACCACCACCACCGACACCAATTACCTTAATAACTGCGCCTTGAGCTGCTGCTGTATCAAATGAAAATGTCATAATTTCTTATCCTCTTTTATTCATCAAACATGCTTCCGATCAAACCACGGAAACGTTCTGTTAGCTTCGGTTTACTTTGAGAACTTGCTTGGAATTCTTCCTTGGGAGCAACTGGAGCTTCCTGCACAGTTTCAGCTGGAGCTGCTTGTGCTGGACTTGGTTGCGCTACAGGATTCAAACGTTGATTTGGAATGCCAAAGTTGATTGGTTTTTGACGAAGGAATTCGTCTCCTTTAACTGCTTTTTGAGCAAGAAGATTGACTTCAGTCAATTTACCAGCAAACTCAGACAAGCTAATCACGTGCGCAAATGCAGGGTTGCGAATTCCAACTTGATTTGGTACATAGAGTTTTACGCGAACACCAAATACTTCTTGGGCTAATTCAACAATTCCTGGCAAAATTGCATTTCCACCGATAAGGACGATACCTCCTGGCAAATCCAACAAGTGTCTTCTTTCCAACTCTTGTTTGATTTGGTCAAAGATATGTTTGATGCGTGCTGAGATAATTTCTGCCAAGTAGCTTTCTGTTACTTCAACAGGTTCTACTTCACCAATTACTTCAACTTGGAAAGTTTCGTTACTTGCTAGTGGAACGTAAGCTTCACCATAGTTCAGTTTCAAACTTTCTGCAATTTTTTGAGATGTTTTCAAGACTTTAGAAATGTCTTTAGTAACGTAATCTCCACCTTCTTGGTAGATGTTAGTGAACTGCAATTCTTGGTTACGGATAGTCGCTACAGTAGTCTGACCTCCACCCATGTCAATGACAGTCGCACCAAATTCGCGTTCGCCTTCATTGAGAACGGAGTTTACGATTGCCAAAGGTGAAATAATCACATTATCAACATGAATGCCTACACGCTCAACTGTCTTGCGAAGATTGTGTAGAATCGTACGAGGACCTGTGTAAAGCAGACCACGCATTTCCAAGCGGACACCCATCATACCACGAGGGTCACGAATTCCTTGGAAACCATCCACGATGAATTCTTCTGGAATAAAGGTAATCACTTCACGATCAGGAGTCATGCTCTTTGTCAAAGCTGATTTGACAACATTTTCAACATCTTGATCTGTGATTTCTTTGGTATCAGAAGTTACAGGAATCATTCCTTGTGTTGGTTCAACCTGCAAGAGGTTTGCTGGAAGGCCAACGTTAACAGACTTAATAGAAATACCCGCTTTCTCTTCTGCCTGTGTGATTGCAGATTTGATTGCTGAAGCAGCTGCTTCAATATCAACAATAATTCCGTCTTTTACACCTTTACTTTTGGCATTGCTAACACCAATTACATTTACTTCGCCATCTCTATGCTCAGCTACTAGCACTTTAATCGAGCTAGTTCCAATATCTAAGCCTGTAAAAAAACCATCTCTAGTCATTACATCGCATCCTCTCTGTCTTCCAAGTTTCTCACTTCTATTTAATAACTATGTTTGGGCATAGCTATTCAAAGAATATTATAACACAAAAAATCCAATCGTGCTTAGTTTTTGATAAAATTCCTGCATGTTTTTTGAGAAAATTCTAGAAAAATTCTTCTTCCAAGAGATTATTTGAAGTTAACGTTCACAATTTCCTTTTTGTTTCTTAAAAATCCAAAAAAGAGAAGATCATTTTAGATCTTCTCTTGAATAAATTCTTCCGATTTTTGTTGTAAAAAATTTTCTACTAATTTCCCTGTTAAGCGAATTGCTATCACGATAACAGTCGAAACAATGAGATAATTTAAGGGCTGGCCGAAGCTTCCAACAAGTGGTGGTTTGTTTAAAAATCCATAGTCTCCACCTACAACTAAGTTGACAACCCATATCAAGCCATTTAAGGCGAAAGTAATCACCACCATATTCTTCAAATCGAGAAGGGAAGGTTGATAGTTTCTAAACAAGTATAGGAGCGCATTTCCTAAAAGGGCAACATGTCCGATAATGAAGGACAAAATGGTCACGTGTGGAAATGGGTAGGGATCAAAGAGTGGGTAAGCCAGTGCCGCTGTTGCTCCAAAAGTTCCTAAAAGGGCAAAGTATTGTTTGTACTTGGATGTTCCTGGAATCAAGAGCATCACAAACATGGCGATACGGCAATGATAGAAGGGCAAACTTTCTGACAGAGGCATGTGATTCCCCCAATACCAGCTATACAGAACAATCAGTTGAACAGACTGAAGGATCTGAATAAAACGCTGGTAAGCCACTTTGTCGCGAAAACGATAAGAAGCATAGAAAGTAAGAGCTAGTAAACATAACAAACCAATGTACCAGTGAAGTTCAAACTGGGGCGGTTCTGATATCTGTGTGGTAAATAATTTATCCCACAAATTCATATTCTATTCCTCGTTCATCTAGCTAGAGACGGTAAAAAAATTACCTTTCTCCAGCTTTTAATTTTTTTGAAAAACTTGATTCCATGCCATGCATAGAACACTTGCGCCTTAAATTCGCAACCTATTATATCATTTGTATTGCAGAAATGCACCTTGCAGATACCCTTTTTTGATTTGTCAACTTCTCTAGCATAAACTAATCAACATATTGGTCTCTTTGTCCTTTATAAACTTGCCAAAGAATCTCCATTTGCTCCTTGGTGATGCGTTTTTCAGATAAGACTGGCAATTGGTCAATGGCAAAAAATTGAAGCTCAGCAATTTCTTGATTCTCTTGAAATTGTCCATCAAGAAGTTGGCATTCAAAGACAAACTTTGCATATTGTTTGCTCTGTAGTTGGAAACGATTGGTGTCAAAAACTGCAAGTAACCTTTCAGCTTTTGCTGTAAAGCCGGTTTCTTCTTCAATTTCTTTAAGAATATTTTCGGTTAGAGAATAGCCAACTTCACCAAAACCACCTGGCAAAGCCCAACTATCCTCCCCTTTTCCTCTAACTAAACAGACTTTTTCATCCTCGACAATCCAAGCACGGACGTCCATCAGAGGAGTTGCATAAGCGGACGTTGGTTTCAAGACTTCTGCCACTTCTTCTGCATCGAGGTCTGATACCTGATTCAACATTTCAGATAACAGGATTCGCAAGTCCTCGTAGCGCTCACGGTCGAAAGGATCTTTTGTAAAGGTTAATCCAGTATCCGTAATGGCTAGCATTCTTTGCAGATACTTGGTGAAATCACTTGCATTCATTTTCTAAACTTTCTACCAGCTTGGCTAGATTCATGGAGTTCGATCCTTTGAGCAAAATTTGGTCATTGGCACCGAGTCTTTCCTTAACCCGCTTGACTAGGTCTTCAAATTGGTCCTCGTCAGCTGTTTTCTTGAAGTAGAAAACGTGACCGATTGGGAACATTTGACTAGCAAGTTGGCTTAATTCGGCAATGTCTTCTCCATAGAAAATAACGGTATCCAGCACATCTGGCGATAGGCTTAAAATCATCTGGTTATGGAGCTGAACAGACTGGTCACCAAGTTCCTTCATGTCTGCTAGAACAGCTATTTTTTTGCCCCCTTCATTAGCTGGAATGGCAGAAAATGTTTCCAAAATCAACTTCATAGCAGTTGGATTGGCATTGTATACGTCAGACAGAATATCTGCTCCATTGGCTGCCTTCTTCCACTCAGTACGATTGCGGGTCAATTCTAGGTTCTGAAAGGCCTGACGAATTTGCTCCTCTGAAACTCCTTCTTGTAGAGCCACATAAGCAGCAATCATAGCATTGGTGGCATTGTACTTACCTGTCACTGGTAAATCGAGGGCTTGTCCCAAAAAATTAGCTTTAAAAGTTAGACTATCCTTGCGCTCTACCAAGTCTGTGATTTCTAACTCAGCTCCTGACCCAAAACGGACCACTTTTTTATCTGTAGGCAAGTAGTCCTCTACAATCGGGTCAGCTGGTGCCAAAATCAAAGAACCTGGTGCCATACCGTCTGCAATTTGCATTTTCCCTTTAGCAATCTCCGAACGGTCTTTGAAAAAGGCCAAATGAGCCTCTCCGACCAAGCTCACAATGGCTGTCTTGGGGTGAGCCAATTTAGACAAGAGATGGATATCTCCCAGGTGATCCTGCCCCATCTCCAAGACCAACTTTTCAGTATCATCAGGCATATGAAGAACAGTATAAGGAAGACCAATCTCGTTATTGTAATTGCCCTGAGTTTTGTAGGTCTTGTAGGTTGTTGACAGTAAATGCGCCAACATATCCTTGGTCGTTGTCTTACCATTTGAACCCGTAACGGCAAAGACATCAACTGCCGTTTTTTCAAGATAGTAGGCTGCGAGGGTTTGAAAGGCAGACAACACGTCGTCTACTAGAATGTAGGGATGATTTGCAACCTCTTTCTCAGACAAGGTCACTACTGCACCATTTTCAAAAGCTGTTTCGATAAAGTCATGACCGTCACGCGCTCCCTTGAGGGGCACAAACAAGTCCCCTGTAGTAATCAAGCGACTGTCAAACTCAGCTTTTTCTAACTGAACGTCCGCAAAAAGACTAACGTCATTTTTAGCTCCTACAACTTGGGCAACTTCATGGATTGTTAATTTCATTTCTACTCCTTTAAAAAGGGTTGAAGTCCGAGAACTCTAGTCACCATGCAGTGATAGTTCTGGCTTCTACCCTCTCTTTCATTTTTATAGCAAATGCGCTTCGCGCTTGTCAAAACTTTGCTTAGCAAGGTCAACCAAATGCTCGATTAGTTCTGGGTAGCTGATTCCCATATTGTCCCAAAGTAGTGGATACATAGACCACTGGGTAAAACCTGGCATGGTATTGAGCTCGTTGAGGAAAACCTCTCCCTTGTCTGTATAGAAGAAATCGCAACGAGATAGACCGAGGCATCCAATCGCACGAAAGGCCGTTTCTGCATTTCGACGCATGACAGCTATCACATCATCACTAATCTTGGCTGGGATGTCCATAGTAATCTTGTTATCAATATACTTGGCATCGTAGTCATAAAAGGCAACATCCTTGACTACTTCTCCTGGAAGGGTGCTTTTGACATCGTAGTTGCCCAGTAGACCAACCTCGATTTCACGGGCATTTACCCCTTGCTCAACCAAGACGCGACTGTCATATTGGAAGGCAAGTTCCAAAGCTTGGCGGAGTTCTTCTTGATTTTCAGATTTGGAAATACCAACACTTGAACCCATGTTTGACGGTTTTGTGAAGACTGGATAAGTCAATTTTTCTTCCACTTCAGCAATTTTAGCAGTCACATCATCACCTTCAACGATGGCCACATAAGGAACTTGGGCAATACCAGCAGATTCTAAAACACGTTTGGTCGTTATTTTATCCATAGCAAGGCTGGATGACAAGATATTGCAGCCGACATAGGGCATTTTCAAAACTTCAAGGAATCCTTGAACAGAGCCATCTTCTCCCATAGGACCATGAAGAACTGGAAAGACAACTGCCCCTTCTTCGTAGATGGCACTTGGTACAACTTTCTTATCCCAATCAATGGTCACATTGGTCATGAGACGGTCCTCTTGACCTGGAGTCTGACTAAATTCCTGCGTTTTGATAAAGTCACCTGACTGACTGATAAAGAAAGTCTTAACTGTGAAACGGTCGTAATTGACCGCACGCATGACACTTTCCGCTGAAAGGACAGAGACTTCGCGTTCCGCACTCCGTCCACCATATAAAAGAATAATCGTTTGTTTCATATTATTTGTCCTAATTCTACTAGAATACTCGCTCTTTAGTATATCATATTTGCTTGTTTTTTTAAAACTTGAACCTGATCCTACTCATCACACTATACAAAAAGAGGCCGATAGGAACGATTTTCAGCCTCCTTGATTTTTTTATAAATGAATGGAGTTCGTAAATTTGTCTACACTTACAACTCTGTTCGATTTTCAATAGCCCGTAAGAGGGTCACTTCGTCCGCATACTCGATATCTGCTCCGACAGCGAGGCCTCGTGCCAGACGCGTAACCTTGATCCCAGCTGGCTTGAGTAAACGGGAAAGATACATGGAGGTCGCTTCGCCATCAGCTGTTGCATTGGTAGCTACGATGACCTCTGAAACCTCACTGTCCATAAGACGAGTCATAAGACTCTTAAGGTTGATATCATCCGGACTAATTCCATTCATGGGTGAAATCAACCCATGCAATACATGGTATAACCCATGGTATTCCTGAATATTTTCCATAGCAGCAACATCTCGGCTATCCTCCAGAACCAGAATCGTAGACTGGTCACGGCTAGGATCGGTACAGATAGAGCACGGGTCTTCATCTGTTAATCGTCCACAAATAGAGCAATAGGTCAATTCTCGCTTAGCTGCAAGGAGATTTTTTGCAAATTCATTGACGTCGTCATCTGACATCCCAATGGTATAAAAGGCTAGACGGGTTGCTGTCTTAATCCCAATACCAGGAAGTTTGGAATAACTGTCAATCAACTTAGCAATAGGTGTTGGATAAAGCATGGCTTCCTTTCTAATTCATTGGATGGTGTTGGTTGTATAGATTGATAATGTCGCGAGCAATTGCTGGCCCAACATTTTTGGTTAAATTGGTATTATGAGGAAAGACTACTGCAACTGCAATTTGAGGATTTTCTGTTGGAGCATAGGCCACGGCATTGGTATTATTAGCTTCTTGACCACCAACTACATAGCTTTCACCTGTACCGGTCTTACCACTGATAGAAACAGTGGCGCCATCTGAAAACGCCCGTCCTGTCGTAAGGGGACTAGTTCCATGCGATACTTGGTAAAATCCTTGGTGCAAGATTGCCATATCTGATTCAGAAATATTGACCTTGTTGATTTCCTTGGTATCTATTGCTTGGATTAATTCCCCAAGGCCACCCTTATCATTGTTGTCGTATATTCCCTCGACAATATGTGGAGCTAGACGAACACCATTGTTAGCAATAGTTGCAACGTACTGGGCTAATTGCATCGGTGTGTAGTTATCAAACTGGCCAAAAGCATTGGTGATGTAATTAGCAAAGCTATACTCTTTGGGAACAAATCCAGTAGATTCATCTGGTAGGTCAATTCCGGTCGCAGCCCCCAAGCCATATTCGCCAAAGGTCGCACGAAGTTTTCCCATAGCTGTTTCCAAATTGCTGGTTCCAACAAACATATTTGGTTGATAGGTCTGGCCCATGATTCCAAGAGCGGTTTGAACCATGTAAGCATTAGATGAATACTCCAAGGCTTCCACAGCTGTAATAGGAAAAGATCCATATGCCAATTTATACCAAGAATAAATTGGAGCTGAACCTTGGAAAACAATAGGCTGATCTGTTAAGGTTTGGTTTCCTGATAAAACACCATTTTCCCAACCTGAGCTGATGGTAGCGGCCTTAACTACTGACCCTGGGACAAAGACATTGGTTACCGTTCCCAAGGAATCAGGCGTCAAGTCTCCCGTTTTCAGGTCATGTTTGAGTCCTGACATAGACAAAACAGCACCTGTTTTGGGGTTAAGGGCGACTGCATAGACACCTTCAGAATACTTGGCTCCACCATTTCCCAACTCTGAATTGAAATAACTTTTCAGCAAAGCATCCACGCTATCTTGGAAGGCCAAATCAATGGTCAGCTTGATATTGTTTCCCTTACTACCTTCCTCAATTGTATCCACGCTTTCCATATTGCCATATTTATCCAGATGGATTTCTTTTACCGAGCGTTTTCCTTGTAAGGTCTCTTCATATTGCTTTTCCAAATACGAGGTTCCAACACGGTCATTTAGAGAATAGCCTTTTTTAAGATAGGCTTCTGCTTCTTCCGCTGGGAGACCAGCTTTTTCACTGGATACACTACCTACTATAGAAGAAAGGGAAGTCTCTAGAACTTTTCGATCCCATGAAGTTGAAATACTGACACCGGGTAATTGTTTCGAAGCAGAGGCAATCAGAGCAATCTGGGTATCTGTAAGAGCATCTGTCACAATGGTTCCTGTCGCAAAATTTCCAACGGCATTTAACTGACTAAAAAGATAGATTTCCTTTTTCTGGTCATCTGTATAATTGAGTTGACTCACGTCAATACTTTCAACTGCATTATTGTAGAGAGTCGCTTCCGATAAGCGGTTCCCATCTGAATCTAGGCGTTTATCACTTGGCAAGGATTCGACTGTTTTTTTGTAAACGTCCTGGTCCGCCAAGTAGTAGTCTGCAATCTGACGGTCTGTCAGATTAGGGGAGGTCACATTCACATATGTGAGAAGTTTCTTGGCTGTTTCCTTCAATTCAGCTGCCGTCATTTTATTGTTTCGTGTGAAAGAAACAACTTGCTTAACAGTGTTTTCTACCAAGGGTTTTCCTGCCGCATCATAGATCTGTCCACGAGCTGAACTGGTTGTTACCCTTGTTTGGCTGGCTGAGGCCAATTTTGTTTCATAGAAATCCTTATTGAGGACCTGCATGTATAACAATCGACCAATAATGGCCATAAAGAGCAGGATGACAATCGCAAATAGTAAATTAAGCCGAATCGGAATCGAATGGCTATTAAATTTTCTCATACAACTAAGACTCTTTTCTAGAAAAATTTCCGATTTCCACCTTTATTTTCCCTAAAATAATAGAGTAAATAGGTGAATCTCAGTACATTTCATTGTACCATATTTTACGGAGAAACTCTTGGAAAAGTCGAAGCATTTTTTGACTTTTAACTGAAAATGCCTTTTTATTTGGTTATCCTATTTTCTATGATATAATGATAGTAATAATTAGGAAAGCGTTAACCTTTAAGACTTTGACTCATAAAAAGGAGCCTCATGAACAAGCCAGATATCACAACCATAATCGACCTCCATTTTGAAGAATTAACCGAGCTAGAGCAAGAAATCGCTCGCTATTTTTTGCAAGCTGAAACGATCCAAGATGATCTCTCTTCTCAGCAAGTTACCCAGAAATTACATATCTCCCAAGCAGCCTTGACCCGCTTTTCCAAAAAGTGTGGTTTTACAGGCTACCGAGAATTCGTCTTTCAATACCAGCACCAGGCTAGTAAACCGGACACTCATTCGCACAAACACAGTCCTTTGACCAAACGTGTTTTACGAAGCTACAGTATCATGCGAGAACAAACACAGGATTTGATCGACGAAGAACAACTGGAACGAGTTGCCCAATTAATCGATGACGCAGAACGAGTTTACTTTTTTGGGACGGGAAGTTCTGGTCTGATTGCCCGTGAGATGAAACTGCGCTTTATGCGTCTAGGTGTTGTCTGTGAAGCTTTGACCGATCGGGATGGCTTTGCTTGGACGACCAGTATCATGGATGAAAACTGTTTGGTACTTGGCTTTTCCCTATCAGGCACTACCCAATCGGTCCTAGATAGTTTGCTGGATGCCAAGGAAATGGGTGCCAAGACTATCCTCTTTACCAGCGCTCCAAACAAAAACAGTCAGGCCTACACCGAAACGGTCCTTGTCGCAAGTCATAGTCAATCTTCTTACATCCAGCGTATTTCCGCTCAACTCCCTATGCTCATTTTAATAGATTTGATTTATGCCTACTTTTTAGAAATCAATCGCGAGAGCAAAGAAAAAATCTTTAACAGCTATTGGGAAAATAAAAAACTCAATGGCTATCGTAGACAAAAACGCGTTAGAAAATCCTAGTTTGGCTCAACCAAACTAGGATTATTTTGCTTTAAAATGATAATAGGCTCCCAACATCCCTGCGGTATTTTGGTGATGAGCAAATTCTAATCGTAAAATAAAACGAGCTATTCTCCCAAAGTATGTTCTATACCATTATAGTTTAATGCAAAGTGTAGCGATGTAGTCATTTCCATAAGGTGACAATCGATGTCTCTTGTCACAAGATTCATAAAAATCGATCATAGCGAGACCGTTTTTTAGTTGTCCTCTGATTTGAGTTTCTAAGGTATGGCTAAATTCATATCCATATTCTGGATTGATGGTGATTTTACCTTCTGCTTCAAGCTCTTTTGAATTAAAAGGTATTGAAAACTTTAAAAGTAATTCCTCATCGGGTTTGTCCCATACAATGTCAGTATCATACATGTATATCCAAGGATTCATAAATCCAACCATTAACAAACCGCCCTTTTTCAATACTCGAGAGGCTTCTTTATATATGTTTTCTAAATCTTCTATATATACATTTGAAACTGGATTAAAAATAATATCAAAGGTTTCATCTTCAAATGGAAATGGTTTTGTCATATCGCCTTGAACGGTATTGATTTTTAAGCCTTCTCGTTTTGCAACCATCTCATCTCTTTCTAATTGTGATGTGGAAAAATCCATGATGGTAACATCATAACCTTTTGCAGCAAAAACTGGCCCCTGCTGTCCACCACCACAAGCTAACCCTAATATCTTTTTTCCCTTGGATTTTTCAAACCATTCTGATGGAACTTTTTTTCCAACAGTTAAGGCAACAGAAATTGGATATTTTTTAGCTTCTTCTAATTCTTCATGTGTCAATGGCTCAGTGTAGTCGTTTTTTACATTATTCCATCTATCTTCATTTAATTTTATATAATTATTCATCTTACAATCTCCTCGTCTTTTATATGATTTCGATTTAAGTTGAATGTGTTGCCACACTTCTCTCACCTCTAGAAATTCTAATTTGTCAATTTTTCGTCCACCTCATTATATCATTTTTCCACATTTTCCCATTTACTCAAGCTAAATATCAATTAAATGGATGATAGAATTGCTCTCGCCTTGTAGTTCTTTATCTCGGCCTAACCTTTCATACAAGTCGGTTATTTTCTCCTAGTTTCTCACGATTACCTCCTTTGGCTCAAATTTTTCAATAAAAAAAGAATTAAGCAAAACAGTTTTCACTCAAGTAGTGATTCAGTGTTCTGCTTAATTCTATAATTCCAAACTAGGATTGTTTTGTTTTGAAATGATAATAGGCTCCCAACATCCCTGCTGTATTTTGGTGATGGGCAAATTCTAATCGTGTTTTTTCAGCTAGGCTTGGCACCAAGGCCGCCTTCAAGGCTGTGCGGATCTTCGGTTTGAGAATAGCCTCTTGCCCCATAATGCCGCCACCGAGAATGACCACTTCTGGATTGGCAACGTAGCAAATATTTGCCAGACCTTTTCCTAGATAGTCTACCATGCGGTCAATACCAGCCATACAGATCTTGTTTCCTTCGGTAGCTTCCTTGAAGATGCGTCGCCCATTCCACTGATCAACTGGATCTCCATGAGCTGTTGCTACATACTCAACCAAGGCTGTCGTAGAAGCCAAGTCTTGGAAAGCTCCATCCTGCATGTGCATATAACCAACTTCGCAAGCTGAGTTGCTAAATCCATGGAAGACTTTCCCATCCATAATCAAGCAACCCCCGATACCTGTTCCAATGGTCAAGCAAAGTGTCACACTCGCTCCCTTTCCTGAACCAGATACTGCCTCAGCCAGACCTGCACAATTGACATCATTTTCAATTTCACAAGGAATCGCAAAACTAGTCTCGATTTCCTTCTTGAACTGGGTCCCTGCATAGTTGGGAATCTGAGGACCAGCATAGAAAATCTCACCCTTATCAGAATCCACCATTCCTGCAGAAGAAATGGCAACACCTGCTACTGGGCCTTTTTCTAAATAGCTGGAAACGATATCTTTTGTCTTTTGTAAGATATGAGGACCACCTTTATGCGCCTCGGTTGGCATTTCATGCGATTCAACAAGTTGGCCTTCTTGGTCGATCAAACCATATTTGATGTTGGTTCCACCGATATCAATTGCAACGTAGTGTGTCATAAATACCTCCTTATGGATTAGAGGAAGCGCTCCTTGGTTTCACGAATCAATTGTGCTGCTGCTTCTACAACTGGGCGATCTTCTTCGGTTACTGGCGTCAATGGCGAACGAACTGATCCGATGTTAAGTCCTTCATTAATCTTCAAGACTTCTTTGATCACACCGTACATATTTCCATGTGCAGAAGTGAGTTTGCCAATGATTGCGTTGATAGCATATTGCAATTCACGCGCTGTTTCCAAGTCCTTGTCCGCAATCAACTGATTGAGTTTCAAGAAGAGTTCTGGCATAGCGCCATAAGTACCACCGATACCAGCCTTAGCACCCATGAGACGGCCACCTAGGAATTGTTCATCTGGACCGTTAAAGACAATATGGTCTTCTCCACCAAGACTCACAAAGGTTTGGATATCTTGAACTGGCATAGAAGAGTTCTTAACACCGATAACACGAGGATTTTTCAACATTTCTGTGTAAAGGCTTGGAGTCAAAGCAACTCCTGCCAATTGAGGAATGTTATAAATCACGTAGTCTGTGTTTGGAGCTGCTGCACTGATATCGTTCCAGTATTTGGCAACTGAGTATTCTGGCAAGCGGAAGTAAATCGGTGGAATCGTTGCAATGGCATCTACACCCAAACTTTCTGCGTGGCGAGCAAGTTCCATACTATCTTTGGTATTGTTGCAAGCTACGTGAGCGATGATAGTCAATTTGCCCTTGGCAACTGCCATGACTTCTTCCAAAATCAACTTGCGATCTGCCACACTTTGGTAGATACATTCACCAGAAGAACCATTGACATAGAGACCTTGAACACCTTTATCAATGAAGTATTGAACCAAGGCACGCGTACGCTCTGGACTGACTTCTCCTTGATCATCATAACATGCGTAGAAGGCTGGAATGACACCTTCGTATTTTTTCAAATCTGACATAGATTTTCTCCTAAGATTTCTTTTTTTCTGCTGAGAGCAGTTCTATTTTTTACAAGTTTAGTATACACCTTGTGAAAATCGCTTTCAATATCTTGTATACACTTAGATTTTAGTTTCTACCTGTATTTTAGAAACTGTAACGATTGAAAGTAGTTTCAGAAACACCTCATCCTACTGGTATTTGGCGAAAATTTTCTCCATCAATCCTGCTTGGAGAAAGACCAGCAAACCAAAACCAAAGAGGATAAAAGCTGACCCACCCAAAAGGAGAGTGAAGGCGGATAGATAAAGAACCATCACTATGAGAAAGAGAATGGCTAACATGAGGAAGAACCAAGGAAAGTTAAAACTTGCCAAGATAAGCCCTTTTTGCAGCACTTCTTTCCAAGACAAAGCATAGCGCGCAGCGATGGGATAGCTAGCCAGCATCACCAGAGTGAGGAAGATGAGAATCCCCAAACAAATAGCCTTGACAATCTGGAAAGGCAAAGCAGTCTGTCCCCAGAAGAGATAGAGGTCTAGAAGGCTTAATGACACAATGCCCAACTCTAACAGACCTAACTGAAGCCCCAGTTTCAGATTTTGCTTGAAGGCCCTTATATAAGTTCTAAAGACTGGTACCCGTCTGCTTCTCTTAATCTCAAACATAGTCTCATAGAGGCTGATTTTCGCCACTCCAATCGTCACAATTGGCAAACAAGAGACGACAAAAAGAAGATTGACTGTCACGATATCCAAGACCTTCTCACTGAAACGCATGAGAAAATTATCTGTATCAAATGCTGCCTTGATAAGGCTTACTCCTTTTTGTGCCATGTTTGCTCCTCCTGATTCTTTTAATCAATCAAAATTTTAAAGAGATATTTGCGAACCTTTTCTTCCATCCCTGCGTAGCCATTTGGCTGGTGAGGTTCTCCTGGGAAGAAAATCGCAAAATTGTGATAGCCCAACAAGAGTGGGTATTTTTCATGACAATGGACAAAGCCAATGTCGCTCGCTTCGTCGAATGCTACCGCTTCGTCTTTGATACGTGAACCGTAGCTCGAATATTCATGTCCTTCTACCAGCAAATGCAGGTCTGCATAGTTCTTATGGTGCTCAAATTGATCATTTTCAGCTTGATTGAGGACATTTTCCTGAACAACTAGGAAGACCTTGTCCCCGTCAATCTCATACTTTCCTAACTCGAAAGAATCTTTACGATGCTGATAGAGATAGTCGATAGCCTTGTCTAGATTGGGATGGATACCCTTGTAAAAGGTGATGTTTTTCAAATCGTCAAAAATCATACTGTTTCCTTCGTTTCTGATAGTTACTATTTTTCAGTTTCGAATTATCCTTTCTCTATTTCCCTGTAACAGTGCGGACGGAAGCAAATTCCTTCGGAATTTCATTCCTAATTTTTGAGCCTTTCACTCCTTCATCGTCAGTCTCAAAAATTCCGTCTAAGATAAGCGTAAGATTCTTATCTTAGATACCACTAAAGCGGAAAATAGCCACCATAAAACGAACCTACTCTAACTAGTATCATGAAAAGAGTTTATTCTTAAGTTTATAAGTGTCTGACAAAACTTCACGAAGTAACTGCATACTCTCCATTTTGTAGACACTTATAACTCTGTATTCTCTTATACTCAATGAAAATCGAAGAACAAACTAGAAAGCTAACCGCAGACAATACTTAAGTATAGCAAGGTGATGCTGATGTAGTTTAAACTCGATTTTCGCAGAATCTTAACCTTTGACCGCTCCCATAGTAATCCCCTGAGTGAAGGATTTTTGGAAGACAAGGAAGACGGTTACGATTGGCACGGCTGCAAGAGCTGCACCTGCCATGATCAAACCATAGTTGGTTGCCATTTCAGCCTGCATGGTCGCAACCCCGAGTGAGATAGTCAAGTTTTGACGTGAAGTCAACATAACCAACTGCATGAAGTAGTCGTTCCAAGTATTGATGAAGGTGAAGATTGCAAGGGCTGCAAACCCTGGTTTCACAATTGGGAAGGCTACGCTCCAGAAAGTACGAATCTCACCACAGCCATCGATTTTAGCTGATTCAAGCAACTCTGTTGGGATGTTTTCGCTAAATTGTTTCATGAGGAAGACCCCAAATGGCCATCCAATCAAAGGTAAGATAACTGCCCAAAGAGTGTCATGAATTCCCATGAAGTTGACGATACGTACCAATGGTACAAGGACAACTTGTTTTGGAAGCGCCATAGCAGCGATGAAGATAGCGAAGAGGATACGTTGACCATAGAAACGTTTTTTAGCCAATACATAACCTGCTAGAGATGAGGTTGCACAGACTAGGAACATGGTTACCAATGAGATAAATACTGAGTTCCACATCCATTGTAAGGCAGGGTTCTGCACCATGAGTTGTTGGAAGTTTTCCATGGTTGGCATTTTAGGGAACCACTGAGGAGGAATAACGATTGTATCAGGTTGTGATTTGAATGCCCCTGTCAAAATCCAGTAGAATGGAAAGATGAACAGCACAGTCAACAAGAGCAAGATAATCGTTGAGATAACAGTGAAAGCTGTTAAGGGTTTCTTTTGTGTAGGTTGCATAGCTGTCTCCTTTCTTTAGTATTCTACGTCGTTTCCAAGTACTTTAAATTGAACAAAGCTTACGATCGCAATCATGACTGCCAAGAAGACACCGATTGTGTTGGCATAGCCGTATTCTGTCAATTGGAAGGCTTTTTCGTATAGGTAGTACATCAAGGTACTTGTTGAGTAGTTTGGCCCACCAGATGTCAAAAGCTGAATCAAGGCGAAACACTGGAATGAGTTAATTGTTGTGATGATTGCAATATAAAGGGTTGTTGGAAGAAGGCTTGGCCATTTAATCTTCCAGAAGACTTGAAACTCAGTTGCACCGTCAACACGCGCCGCTTCAACCAGTGAATTGTCAATATTCCCCATAGCTGCGATGTAGAGGATAATCGGTTGACCAACTGAAGTTGTCAAGAGAATAATCATAATCGCCATCAATGCCCAGTTTTTATCTCCCAACCAAGAAATGTTCTGGCTGATGATATGACTTGACTTGAGGACAAAGTTTAGAATCCCTGATAGTGGGTCATAGATCCATTTCCATACAACTGTTACGGCAACACTACCTGTTACAACAGGTAGGAAGAAGACAAAACGGTAGAAGGATCTGGCAATGGCATTTTGATGATAGGTCTGAGATGCTACAAAGAGTGAGAACAGAACAACAACTGGTACAGATCCAATAACCAGAATCACGGTATTGATCAAAGACTTCATAAAGACAGGGTCTTTAAACATGCGAACATAGTTGTCCAAGCCCACAAACTCAAATTTAGTCATTGAGTAGTTAAAGAAACTTGTAATGAATCCCATAATCATAGGAGCCAATACAAAGATGACAAAGAAGAATAATACTGGTGCTAGGAAAGCATAGGAAATCACTGTTTCCCGCATACGAATTTTATTGACTTTCACAGTCGGCACCTCTCTTTCAAATAGAATAATTTTTTGACTTTCTTAAACTGTTTTAAAATCAAAATGAAATTTTTTAAGATTCGCTTATGTAAGAACTTCATTTTAATTTCGTGACAGTTCCTTACATTTCAAACAAAATCCTCCCTTTTCTTACATAGACTATGCACAGGGAAAAGGGAGGGATCAATCTGATTTAGTGCTTATTGTTTCATAGCTTTTTTAATTGTTTCGTTCGCTTTTTCAGTGAAGGCTTTCAAAGCATCCGCTGGTTTTTCGTCACCATTTGATACAGATTGCAACATTGGGAACCAAAGTGTTCTCATTTCAGCAAATCCATCAATAGTGTTGTAGTATGGTGAGTAGTATTTAGTCCAACCACTGATTGTTTCCATACGTTTGTCATCATAAAGTTTGCCAAATGATGTACGAACTGGGAAGGCACCTGTACGAACTACATCTTTAGGACCCCATTCTTTGTCATCTGCGATGAATTGAACGAATTTCTTAGCAGCTGCAACTTTCTTGTCGTCTTTGTTGTTGAATACTGCAAATCCGTTTACAAGGTATTCAAGAGCTGGTTTACCTTCGTCTGATGGAAATGGTACTTCTACCACGTCTACCTTACTTGCTTCCAAGAGTTTCGCTTGGATACCATTTTGAGCTGGTGCCCAAAGGATTGTGTATGAAGTTTGACCGTTGGCAAAGTTTTGGATGTCTGCTCCACCGTCAAATTGTGAACCATTATTGAGCAAATTGTCTTTAATCCAGCTAGTTGCTTTTTCAAGACCTTTGACGAATTTAGGATCATCAGTTGTATATTTGCTAACTTTTTCATCTGTTACAGAACCGCTATAAAGGTTAGAGATAAAGGCACGTGTTCCTTGGTCTCCCCCTTGACCAGAACTGAACAATGAACCTGGTGTGTAACCCTTGTCTTTGAGTGCTTTCAATACTTTTTCAAAATCATCAGTTGTCCAACCTTCTTTTACAAGGTTTGCCACTCCAGCATCTTCTAGCATTTTCTTGTTCATTGCCATGTAGAATGGGGCAGAACTAATTGGATACATGTAAGCCTTGTCTCCAGCTTTACTTGCTTGTACGATGTTTTCGTTATTAACATCTTTAACAAATTCATCTGTGAAGAGGTCGTTCAACTCAGCCAATTTACCGTTTTTACCGTATTGGATGATACGTCCTGGTGCATCAAAGAGTACATCTGGAGCTGTTCCAGCTTCGATAGCTGTTGTGATTTTTTCAGGACCTGACTTGAAGTCGATGGTTTCCAATTTCACTTTTACATCTGGATTTGCTTTTTCAAACGCTTCGATGATTGATTTTTCATAAGTTCCAACACCGTCACCAGTTTTTTCTTGGGTAAATACTGGGAATGCCCACCAAGTGATTTCTGTTTTGGCACCGTCACCACCTGATTTGCCAGCATCTTTACTTCCGCCAGAATTGCCACAAGCAGCAAGACCAAGAACCGCAGCACTCGCAAGTACTGTACAAGCTAGTTTTCTAAATTTCATTTGTATTCTCCTAATTGATAAGCGTATCCATATTGGATAATGAGCAAGTTTATATTTGTATACGTTTTCATTTCATCCGACGCATCGACCACTCTCCTCTTTTTTGAGATTGTGTTATTTAAGACCGGCAACAAAGCGTTCCGTAATCTCTTTTGGTCTAGTAATCGCTCCACCAACAACGATACCTCGCACCCCATATTCAAGGATTTGCTTAGCTTGTTCTGGTGTATGAATTTTCCCTTCAGCGATGACATCCACACCTGCTTCACACAGTTTTTTGATCAGTTCAAAGTCTGGACCATCTACCTTAGGACTATAAGAGGTATAACCTGATAGGGTTGTTCCAACAAAATCAACACCTGCCTCAACTGCTGCTATTCCTTCTTCAAACGTGCTGGTATCAGCCATTAAGAGTTGATGCGGATATTTTTCTTTGACTTGTCGAATAAAGTCTTGGATTTCCAAACCGTCGTAACGTTCACGTTTGGTACAATCCAGAGCAATGACCTCAATATCTAGTTCAGCCAGTTCATCCACTTCTCTCATCGTAGCTGTAATGAAAGGCTCCTGTGGCGGATAGTCACGTTTGATAATCCCGATAATCGGGAGTTTCGTAACCTCCTTGATCTCCTTGATATCGCGAACACTGTTTGCTCGGATACCGACTGCTCCACCTTGCTCAGCCGCTTTGACTAGCAAGGGAATGACTCCTCCCGCTTCTGTATAAAGCGGTTCGTGAGGAAGTGCCTGGCAAGAGACAATGATTCCATCTTTGATTTGTTCAATCAAGGCTTCTTTGCTGATCTGTGGCATCCTCTTTCCTCCCTTTCTTGTTCTTATGGGCTTATTATATATTATTTGTTAAGCGCTTTCAATAGCTTGTGATAGAATAGATTTCAGTTTCAAAAGTATTTTATAGAACAGACTATCCTGAAAGTAGTTTCAGACCTCTTATGATTTCGAATCAACCTGAATGTCATCAAAAAAGATAGCAGGTTTAAAAACCTGCTATCTCTTCTGAAACTTATTCAAATAGCTTTTGCTTACTATTCTTTTCTCTTCTTGCCAAATGCAAACAAGGATAAAAGAACACCTGCAAGACCAAGGGAAATCAGTGAACTTGTTTCCTTGCTTCCAGTATTTGGTAGGCCCGTTTGTTTAACTGCTGGAGCTTGATAGGTCACATCTTGGCCTAGAGATAGTTTGTCACTTGCAGCCGCTAAGACTGGTTTGGTTTCTCCCTTATACTCTGGAAGTTCATGGACTGCCGCCTCAGCACCATTGACTCCACCCTTATATTCTGGCCGGTCATTTGAAGCTGCCAAGATAAAGTTAGCACCTCCGCTATATTCCGGAACCTCATTTGAAGCTGCTTGAACTGCATTGACACCACCCTTGAACTCTGGAAGTTCATGGACTGCTGCCTCAACTGCATTTACACCACCTGTGAATTCCGGTTTTTCTACTGTTGGAGCTGGTTCTTCACCTGCTGTTGCCAATGGTCCAGTGTACTCTGGTACCTCTGACACAGCCGCTTCTTCTGCATTTACACCACCTGTGAACTCTGGAACTTCATGGATAGCAGCTTCACTGCCATTAATACCATCGCTTAGTTTAGAGCCGGCTAAAGATACTGGTAAATTGTGCATGCTTTCAATTGCACCCTCAGCTAGGCCTGTAATCCTTTGTCCCATATCCTCTGGATCTATTGTGAATAAGAGAGTTTTTGTATCGTACTGGGTCATAAAGGTTGCTGTCTTGCCATTTGCCAATTGAAGGGTCGGAGCCTTGTTTACCAATACTTCCGAATCGAACTCCATGGCAATAATACCTGGCCATTTTTGGATAGCATATTTTACTTTTGCTTCTTTAGGAGAAATTCTTTCCTTAGTCAAGAAATCCCAGTTGAATTTCTTATAGGATAAAGTATAATCGTTTTGATTACCATCCGCATGCTCATAAAGCAAACCATATTCGCCATTTTCAAGTTCTTGGAGTGAGTTGTAAGCAAACTTACCACTTTGTATAGGATTGTGTTTCAGCCATGTCAACTCACCATTCTCCTCAACACGAGCCAGGTGAACCAAACCATTGTTGCGTCCAGGACCACCAGCATTGCTGAGTAGAATGTATTCCTTTCCTTCATGCATGGTGTGAATAGCGGACATTTGAACATAAACGTCTTTTACTTGAGGATAACGTTTGATTTCCTTATCCCACGTTGCTCCCCCATCATGACTGGTCGCAACCTGAAGATCATCAGTCAACCCACGCATAAAGAGCTTGAGATCCCCATTATTCAACTGAACAACAGTTGACTCCGTATTTTGGGCGCTTGGATTATTCATGGTTGAAGAGTGAATGGTTTGGTTGCCTACTGGGCGGTTATCATTAACTGCTTCCCCTGCTTGCCATGTTTCACCATGATCATCTGAATAAATTACACGAGATGATTGTGAACCACTTAGGTAGGAAACGTTGTTTGTTGTATAAACTGGAATCACCAGTCTTCCCTTATGAGGTCCTGTACGTAAGGCAATCCCCGTACCAGGTCCAGTTCCTAGGAAGTGCATCCAATCTTTCCGAATCCCATGAGTAATATCTTTTGGTGCAGACCAAGTCTTCCCATCGTCATCACTGTAGGACATCCATAGGTAGTTGGTATTGGAAACTCTAAAAATATTCTTTTCGCTATATTCAAAATAAATATTTCCGATTAGCTCATTCCCTTTATACAAATCTCCCTTATCGCTGTAGGCTAGTTTTTTAGGGTCAACGACAACACGATAATCTGTCTTTCTATTTTGAGGGTCGAAAACCTCTCCGTTTTCTCGAATCGTATAGCGACCTGATTCTCCTTGCTTATATAAAACTTGATAAACTTTATCTCCCACTTGTTCATAAGCTTTCGGAGCTTGCCCCGGCAATGAAAATACTGCCTTACTTTCAAGGAACATGTCGTAAATTGCAAAAATTCTCTTTGTTTCAGGGTCTTGCACCAAGGCCATATCAATATTAACTGGAGATGGCCAATCTGCATGTTTAGCGTGCTCATTGTCACGAGGATTTGAGATTACAATTCTATCTCCCCATGTTTTTCCATTATCTGAGCTGCGACGAACAACCATCCCAATATCTCCCCAGTCAGAATGGTGCAAACGTCTTTCATCCGTTCCTGCAATCAGCGTTCCTTTATCTGTCTTGAGAAGAGCTGGGATACGATAACTCTTGATACCATCTTTATTTGGTTGATTGTTCCTACCACCTTCAAAGACGTCTTCTTTCTCAGTGACTTTTGCTCCCTCAGGAAGTTTCTGTTCCAATTCACCTCTTTCAAATAATTGACTCCGTGTTTGAACTTCATCTGGGCTTAAAGCACGATCATAAACAGTTAGGTTTCGAACTTGTAGGTTTGATGCCCAAACTGTTTTATTGCCCCGTTTGGTTGCTCCAAGTTGAGCTTGATTAACATCTGGCATATCTTTAATGAAGTTCCCAGATTTTAGACTTGTTCGAGATAAGACACCGTTCACATAGAGACGAACTCGACCATGAGGTAACTCCGCTGTTGGTTGTTCGACAGTAAAGGTCACGGAATTCCATTGTCCAGGGCGAACTTTCAATGGAGCATCTGTATACTTATCATAGAACTGCTCTCCATTAGCGCCACGTCCTTCAATAAGAGCTGTATTATCAAGGACCGACATAGTAAAATACTCATTTTCCTTGGTTTCACTGGATACAGAGAAGAGATTGTAAAAGCGTGGAGCTGATGCATCTGGTTTGAACTCCATGTGAACTGTAGCATTTTTTAGTTGCTTTAGTTTATTTAGTTCACTTGATAAATCGACTCTCTGACCATTTGTTGCATTGGTTTCAACATCTTCTTTTTCAAGGACAGGATTGGCATTTTTTAAATCTCTGGAGTAATAGTCACGAGGAATAGCACCCTGATCCTCTGATTCCTCTTCCTTATTTGCTTCTTCTGCAGGGGTTTCCGTAGAGGATGGGGTTTCTGATTCTGCACTCTCATTTTTTTTCAAATGATCTTGGTCCACCTCAACGCCGTTGTCTTGAGCTGCTGCCAATTTACCAGCCAAATCTTTATCCAAATGAGCAAGATCTCCCGAGGACGCTTCTTTTGGCAATTCTGATAAACCTTGACCAGGTTCGACAGTTTCTGTATTGGCCCCTGCTGCATTGGCTTGCTCTTGAGCTAAGACTGGATTTGCTCCAAATACTACTGTACCAATCACTACAGATGCCGCCCCGACTGCAAATTTTCGAATTCCGTATCGCTGTTTCCGATCTAAAGATTTGTAATTCATGTTTGTCCTTTCATTTTTCATAAAATAAAGCGCTTTCTTTTTCTTTAAAAATTTTTATTGTCTCTCAAGAGACAAGTTTTACAAGAAAGTATCCAACTTAATGAGAGCTCCCAATCCTCTCCCATTTTCTGCTGAGCTCGAGTTTTTAATCCTCCAGCAGCCTTTTTCCTCCTTTCACAAGTGACTTTTCCTTTATTATACAATAAAGTCTTATATTTATATCTGTGTTCCCACAGAATAGATTTTACTTTTAAGAATATTTTAATATTTTAAATTTCCTAAAAGTACTTTCAGGTTTTGGGCATAAAAAAGAGAGCTCCTGGGCTCTCTCATTCATTATCTTACGTACTTAAAAGGAATCTCACTGCCACAGAGCCAGTTGTAGACTTGGTCATTGACAAAAACATTCATGGCTTCGTGAGCATACTCAGGGATGATGCGATAGGCCTTCTCGCAAGTTAGACGGTTGTAAATAGCAAACTGGGTAATAGGATAGCAGACATCGTCATCCAGGCCCGTAATCATCTTGACCTCACCTTGAATGCGATGGGCAAGATTTTTCACATCGATATAAGCAAGGGTCGCCATGATGTCTTCCTCAGTTTCATGGAAGGGATCGTGGAATTTGAAATATCGGAAGAGTTCATCATAGGCTTCACTGGTATTGCCAATCTCAAGCACTCGTCTAAAGTCAGACAAGAAGGGATAGATGGCAACTGTTCGCTGAATCCGAGGATTGAGAGCAGCTGCAACCAAAGCTAAAGCCCCTCCTTGTGAGGCACCATAACTAGAAAGTCTTTTCTCATCCACCTGAGGGAGACTAGCAACAATTTCAATCAACTGGTATATATCCAGATAGACATCCTTATAAAAGAGATGATCCCTACCTTCAACAGCACCACGGATAATATGTCCCTTAACGGTATTTCCTAGTGGAGAGCGTGAGCCGTCTTGCGAATAGCCCGACTGGCCTCGCACATCCATGGAAACAACACCGTAACCAGCCACAGTGAAGGCCAGCATGTCGGCCCAGTCCCAACCACGTCCCATATAGCCATGGAAATGGAAAATTAGGGGAACTTTCTCCTCACTCTTTGGAAGGACGATTCGTGCATAGACCTTGCCTTCATTGGTTCCTTCAAAAGTAAGTTCATAGCACTTGACTTGGGGAATATGGAAATCTCTTTCCTCCAACTGGTAGGCTGGAAGAGATGAAACTTTTTTCACTTCCTCATCCCAGAAAGCATCAAAATCTTCTGGAACTTCATCCCGTCCTAGATAGGTCTTGATTTCTTCTAACAAAGCTGGATTTTTCATAGCATGCTCCTTTAGTTTTGTAATCGCTATCACAACTCTAGCATATCTAGGAAGGCAATGCAAGAAAGAATGCTAAATAGAAAGTGATTTTAGATTCTCTTTCCTCAAACCTATCGTCTGAAAGTAGTTTTAAAAATAAAAAGAGCGTTTCCGCTCTCTGTGTATCAATAGGTGCTAGCTCCTTTCTCTAGTTTGACGGTTTGGAATTTCTTTTGGTAGCTTACTTTAATCGTCATGTGAGAGTCCTCGTTTCTTTTTGATGACTCTAGTATAAGACCCAAACCTAAAAGCTAGCTTATAGATTTCTTAGAAAAGGCTTAATCCAGATGTTCTCTTTTTTCTAGGTGGAGAGCAATCATGCGCCATTCTGGATCCTCTTGCCAGTCTTCTATCGAACTAATGTAGCTGGCAACCTTTCTAGCTTCTTCTAAAATCGGAAAATCTTCAATAATATCCGCCACTTGAAACTCTGGTAACCCAGACTGTCTGGTTCCAAAAATCTCACCAGAACCACGCATTTTCAAATCTTCCTCCGCAAGGACAAATCCATTAGTCGTTTCTGTCATGATGCGCATGCGATCCTTCCCAGAGTCCGTCTTGGGATTAGCCACAAGAACAGCATAGGACTGCTTGTCCCCCCGACCAACACGGCCTCTGAGCTGGTGAAGCTGACTGAGACCGAACCGATCGGCATCCATGATAATCATGACGGTCGCATTGGGAACATTAACCCCGACCTCGATAACCGTCGTCGAAACCAGAATATCCGTCTTTCTCTCTTTGAAATCCTGCATAATCTGGTCTTTTTCATCACTCTTCATCTTACCATGTAGTAGAGCAACCTCTGCCTTTCCTGCAAAATGAGCTGTCAACTCCTCTGATAAGGCAATGGCATTTTTCAAATCCAGAGCTTCAGATTCTTCAATCAAAGGAGAGATGACGTAGGCTTGCGAACCTTTTTGAATTTCCCCCTCTAACCAAGTCAAGACCTGAGACAACTGCTCATGCTTAATCCAGCGCGTCACAATAGGCTTCCGCCCTGCTGGCATCTGGTCGATAATAGAAACATCCATATCTCCAAAGGCTGTGATAGCCAAGGTTCGTGGAATGGGTGTCGCCGTCATCATGAGAACGTCAGGGTTGTCCCCTTTTTCCCGTAAAATACGCCTTTGGCCCACACCAAAACGGTGCTGCTCATCAATGATAATCAAGCCAAGACGAGCATAATCCACCCCATCTTGTATCAGAGCGTGGGTTCCGATAATCAAATCAGCCTCACCCTTGGCAATGGTCTCTAAGACTTCTCTTTTTTCTACAGCTTTCAAGGAACCTGTCAAGAGAGCCAGTTTCAAGTCTGGAAAAAGGTTCTGTAAACTCTCAAAGTGTTGCTCTGCTAGGATTTCTGTTGGCACCATAAGAGCTGCCTGATATCCAGCCGTCACTGCAGCAAACATAGCCAAGCCAGCAACCACCGTCTTTCCGCTCCCTACATCTCCTTGCAGAAGACGATTCATGTGATGGTCGGACTTCATGTCGGTCAAAATCTCCTGCAGACTCTTTTCCTGAGCTTGGGTCAGGGCGAAAGGCAGATTTTCTTTAACGGCTGTCACTTTTTCCTGGGACCAATTCAGAACCAGACCGCTTCCCTGAACTCTATTTTCAGACTTGAGCGTCTGCAATTGCATTTGGAAGTAAAAGAGTTCCTCAAATTTTATCCGACGAAGGGCCTGCTTGTATTCTGCTAAATCCTTAGGAAAATGCATGGCACGAACGGCCTGACAACGGGACATGAGTTTGTATTTATCCAGTAAAGACTGGGGAAGATTTTCCTCAATCAAGAGATCCAATCCCTGATCAAAAGCTGTCTTGATGACCTTGACCAGACTGGCCTGACTGATTCCTTGAGCCAGACGATAAACCGGCTGGAGGTCATCTTCCACTTGAGCTAGAACCTTCATCCCAGTCAGACTGGCTTTGGCACGGTCCCATTTTCCAAAGACAGCAAGAGTTGCACCCAACTCTATCTTATCAGCCAGATAGGGTTGGTTAAAAAAATTCACCGCAAAAACAACTTCTCCCTGCTTGAGACTAAAACGCAGGCGATTGCGCTTGAAACCATAATATTGGACACTGGCAGGAGTCACTACCTGACCAGATAGAACAGCCTTTTCGCCATCTTCCAACTCTAGCACATGCTTGGTCTTGAAATCTTCATAACGGAAAGGAAAGTAGAGCAAGAGGTCTTGCAAGTTTTCAATTCCTAGTTTGGTGTATTTCTCTGCTGATTTTGGTCCCACACCAGGTAAGACATGCAAGGGTTGGTGTAGATTCATGCTCCACTCCTTTCTTTTTAATAATATTCTCTCGGAATGCGGTCGCTGAGGAGACAAACCACCTCATAGTTAATAGTTCCACGATAGGTCGCTACCTGAGTAGCTGTGATTTCCTTGCCACCGTTTGTGCCGATCAGGGTTACTTTTGTTCCTAGCGGATAAATCTTAGGCAGACGAATGGTGATTTGATCCATAGATACTCGTCCGACGATTGGGCAAGTTTCTCCATCTACCAAGACAGAGAAATTCTGCATGTCTCGTGTCCAACCATCCGCATAACCGATTGGCACCGTCGCAATGACTTGCTCACTATCCGCCTGATAGGTGGCTCCATAGCCCATGCAAGCTCCAGCTGGAACTGTCTTGACATGAACCAGGGCAGACTCCAAGGTCAAGGCTGGTGTCAAATCATAGGGTAAGTCCAAAACCTCTCCACTTGGGTTAAGACCATACATGGCATCTCCCATACGGACAGCATTGAAAATAGTCTCTGCATGCCAAAGAGTCGTTGCCGAATTGCTGGCATGAACCAGTTCTGGAACTTCCTTCATACTTGCCAAAATAGCTTTAAATCGTTCTAACTGGGTATTAAAATAGGCATCTGATTCTTCATCTGCAGTAGCAAAGTGGGTAAAAATTCCCTCAATGCGAGCACCATGTTGCTTGAGCAAATCTTGAGCCTGCTCAGCCTCACTAGCTTCTCGAAAACCAATTCGTCCCATTCCTGAGTCAATCTTGAGGTGAACTGTTAAGCCAGATAAATCTGTCTCCCTAGCTAAGAGTGCTTGAATCCACTCCAGTCCAGCCACCGTCAAAGTGATGTCGTATTCTTTAGCTAGGCCAATAGCTTCTATTTCAGAAACTCCTAAGATAAGGATTTTCTTGCTAACTCCAGCCTGACGAAGTTCAATAGCTTCATCAATATTAGAAACGCAAAAGCCGTCGACATCGTTTTGGATAGCTGTGGCAACAGCTACTGCACCATGTCCATAGGCATTGGCCTTAACCACTGCCCACTTGAGCGTTCCTTCAGGGATATGAACCCCCATTTGCTGGATATTTTGTTGAATAGCTTCTAGACATATCAGAGCCTTGGTTGGTCTATGTGGACTAGCTTTCATGATTTTCCTCCAAAATGACACTGGCTGTCACAAACTGATCTGTATGGCTGATCGATAGCCAAATCTTTCCTGAAAATGGTGCCTGACTAAAATAGGGAGCCCCGCGTTCATTGTTCAAAACTTCCAAATCCTGAAAGGTCAGTTTGCCAATACCAGTTCCCATAGCCTTAGAAAAGGCCTCCTTAGCTGACCAGCGGCCTGCCAAGTATTCGATCTGTCTGCGCCCTTTGAGACTGGCAAAGCGCTCCATTTCTTTAGGTGTCAGCACGCGCTTGGCAAAGCCCTCACGTCGTGTAACTGCACTTTCTATCGAAGCTAATTCTTCGATGTCAATTCCGTGTCCAACTATCATACTCACAAAAGGAGTTGAGATTCCCCCAACTCCATCCTTTTCACTTATTTTGTTAAGGTAGTATAAATTTCGTCTACCAAGGCTACTGTATTTTCCCAACCTAGACAAGGGTCAGTTATGGAGCAGCCAAAGACCTCTGGTTGGTTTTGGCGACCATCTGCTAGGTAAGATTCGATCATAAAGCCTCGAACCGTCTTTTTAATCTTTTCATTCCAATCACGATTCAGCAAGGTTTGACGAACAATGCGAATTTGTTCCATATACTGCTTGCCTGAATTGTCATGATTGGTATCGATGATAATGAAGGGATTTTCAAGTTCCATGGTCTCATAACGATTGATGGCATTTAAGAGGGTTTCATAGTAGAAGTTGGGTTCATTTTTGCCATATTCATTCATGGCGCCACGAAGGATAACGTGGGCCAAGGGATTTCCTGAAGTCTCCACCTCTTGACCATGGTAAAGGAAGGTTTGCTTGTTTTGAGCTGCATAGATAGCATTAAACATAACTCCAAGGTTCCCAGATGTCGGATTTTTCATCCCAACTGGAGCATCAATCCCAGACGCCACAAAGCGGTGTTCCTGGTCTTCTACTGAACGAGCTCCTACAGCATGGTAGCTGACTAGATCATCAACCAAAACGAGATTTGACGGATAGAGCATCTCATCAGCTGTCGTCAAGCCCGTTTCGGTAATCACACGGTAATGGAGCTGACGAACTGCCTGCAAACCATTGATGAGACTAGGCGCCTCACTAGCATTTGGCTGATGAATCATACCCTTATAGCCATCTCCGTTGGTACGAGGTTTAGCTGTATAGACACGCATGACGATAAAAATTTTATCCGCAACTTTTTTCTGCAAGTCAGCTAAACGACGAGCATATTCCAAAACAGCCTCTTCATTGTCAGAAGAGCAAGGCCCCATCACCAAAAGGATTCGGTCATCTTCACCTGAGATAATAGCTGCCAACTCTCGATCTCGCGCTCCCTTATAACGCAAGGCTTCAGGTGACAGCTGGGTCGCAGCCTTGATTGCTTCAATATCTATTTCTTGACCTTTTTCGATAAATGCCATCTTATTCTCCTAGCGTTTGGTAGATTTCACGAACAAGTGCTTCTGTATTATCCCAGCCTAGACAAGGGTCCGTGATAGACTTGCCAAAAACTTCAGGTTCATTTTGACGTCCATCTTCCAGATAGGATTCAATCATAAAACCACGAACGTATTTTTTGATTTTCTCATTCCAGTCACGGTTGATCAAGGTCTGGCGAACGATACGGATTTGATCCATGTACTGCTTGCCTGAATTGTCATGATTGGTATCGATGATGATAAAGGGATTTTCCAAGCCCATCTTTTCATACTGGGCAATGGTATCCATCAAATTGTCATAGTAGTAGTTGGGAATATTTTTCCCGTATTCATTCAAGGCACCGCGAAGAATGGCGTGGGACAATGGATTCCCTGTTGTTTCCACCTCTTTACCGAGAAAGAGAAAACTCTGTTTATTTTGCGCTGCGTAAATCCCGTTAAACATAACATTGAGATTGCCAGATGTTGGATTTTTAAATCCTGTTGAAAAGTCTGCTCCACTCGCTACAAAACGGTGCTGTTGATCCTCTACAGAACGTGCTCCAACAGCCATATAAGAAATCAAATCATCTACCAGCGGAAGATTTTCAGGATAAAGCATCTCATCAGCTGTTGTCATTCCTGTCTCGGTAATCACACGGTAGTGTAGTTGACGAACAGCCTTGATTCCATTGATCAAGCTAGGAGCTTCTGTCGCATTCGGTTGATGAATCAAGCCCTTATAGCCATCTCCATTGGTACGAGGTTTAGCTGTATAGACACGCATGACCATAAAAATACGGTCTTTGACCTCTTCTTGCAAAGCAGATAGACGCTTGGCATACTCGAGAACCGCCTCTTCGTTATCAGATGAACATGGTCCAATCACCAAGAGAATACGCTGGTCTTCCCCACGGATGATGGCTTCCAATTCCTGATCACGTTGATTTTTTCTCGCAAGAGCCGCTCCCTCTAATTTAGACAAGGCGCGAACTTCTTCAATGTTAATTTTAGGACTTTTAGCTTTAAATACCATGATTCATCTCCTTATAAAGCAAACGGACACCAAGCAAAAAATGATTTTTACCAGGTATCCGCCTGTATTTTATCTCATATTATTGTCTCTTACCATGACAGTTCTTGAATTTCTTACCTGATCCACATGGGCATTGGTCGTTTCGTCCGATTTGGCTCAAGTCCAAATCTTCTGGAAGGCTTGCCTGCTGCGCTGCAATATTACGAGTCGCAGTTGTACTGATATTGTGTTCAGTTTGCGGACGTTCTTGTTCATGGATTTGTGCTTTCATCATCAAGCGGGTCACATCGAATTCAATCGATCCAATCATGTCGTTAAACATGCGGAAACCTTCTGCTTGATATTCTACAACAGGGTTGTTTTGGGCATATCCACGAAGACCAACAGCATTTCGCAACTGGTCAAGAGCATCGATATGGTCTGTCCACTTGTTGTCTACAACACGTAGAATCAAGACTTTTTGGAATTCTTTCACTGCATCTTCGTCACGAAGCTTAGCAACTTGGCTGTCATAGACTTTCAAGGCACGTTGGAATAGTTCATCTTTGATAGCTTGGTCTGACAAACCTGCAAGGTCTGAACGGCTAATTGAATCTTCTGGAAGCAAGTTATACTTAGCAAAGTTCAAGATTGCTTCCAATTTTTCATCTTCTTTCGAACGAGCATGTGCATCCACGATACGTCCAATGGTACGACGAATCATAGCATGGATTTCTGGTGCCAAGTCACGATCTGCAGTAATGACATCATAGCGTTGCGCATAGATGATCTCACGTTGTTCACGCATAACATCATCGTATTGAAGGACTTGTTTACGAGTGTCGTAGTTGTTTCCTTCGACACGTTTTTGAGCTGCTTCAACTTGACGCGTTAACATGCGAGATTCGATGGCTTCGTCAGACATGTTGAGACGTTCAAAGACACCTTTCAAACGTTCTGAACCGAAACGTTTCATCAAATCATCTTCAAGAGACAAGTAGAATTGTGACTCACCTGGGTCTCCTTGACGTCCTGAACGTCCACGAAGCTGATTATCAATACGGCGACTTTCGTGACGTTCTGTACCGATAACACAAAGTCCACCAAGTTCACGAACCCCTTCACCAAGCTTGATGTCGGTACCACGACCGGCCATGTTGGTTGCGATGGTAACGGCACCACGTTGACCAGCGTTCATGATGATTTGCGCTTCTCTGTAGTGGTTCTTCGCATTCAAGACTTCGTGAGGAACACCTGCTGCTACCAATTTCTTAGAAAGGAAGTCACTCGTTTCAACGGCAACTGTACCTACCAAGACCGGCTGACCTTTTTGGTAACGAGCTTTTACATCTTCAACTACAGCCTTAAATTTCGCATCAAGACTTGCATAGAGAAGGTCTGAGTGGTCGATACGTTGAATTGGACGGTTGGTTGGGATTGGGATAACACGAATGTTGTAGATTTCGCGGAATTCTTCTTCTTCTGTTTTACCAGTACCTGTCATACCTGCCAATTTCTTATACATACGGAAGAGGTTTTGGTAGGTGATAGAAGCTGAAGTCTTGGTCTCGTCTTGGATTGGCACACCTTCTTTTGATTCAATCGCTTGGTGCAAACCATCAGAGTAACGACGACCTTCCATGGTACGACCTGTAAATTGGTCGACGATCAAGATTTCCTGCTCTTCGCTAACCACATAGTCGATATCGAGAATCATGATATAGTTGGCACGGAGGGCATTGTCAATAAAGTGAGTAAGAGCTACATTTTCAATGTCGTAGAGATTTTCTAGTTTGAAGTAGCTTTCAGCCTTGTCAATACCAGAATCTGACAAACCGATCGTCTTAGACTGAACGTCAATGATATAGTCGTCCTTGTCCAAAGATTTCACGAAGTGGTCCGCCATATGGTAGAGTTGGCTTGTTTCAACTGCATTGGCACCTGAAACGATCAATGGTGTACGGGCTTCGTCGATCAAAATCGAGTCAACCTCATCGACCAAGGCATAGTTTAGTGGACGTTGCACCATGTTTTCTGCACGAACGACCATGTTATCACGAAGGTAGTCGAAACCAATCTCTGAGTTGGTTGAGTAGGTAATATCACAAAGATAAGCTTCTTTTTTCTCCATCGGAGATTTAGCTGCCAAGTTGATCCCTACTGACAGACCGAGCCATGAGTACAATTCACCCATTTCAGTCGCGTCACGTTCTGTTAGGTATTCGTTGACTGTAACTACGTGAACTCCTTTACCTGCAAGGGCATTGAGGTACACTGGCATGGTCGCTGTCAAGGTCTTCCCTTCACCGGTACGCATCTCTGGAACGTCACCATGGTGAAGAACAATCCCACCCATGACCTGAACCTTATAAGGGAAAAGCCCAAGGACACGTTTTGCAGCTTCACGAACTACTGCAAAAGCCTCATATAGCAATGAATCAAGTGATTCACCCTTGTTGTATCGTTCTTTAAATTCGTCAGTTTTTGCTTTTAGTTCTTCGTCTGACATTGCAGCCATTTGGCTCTCATAGTTAAGAACCTTATCAGCCATCTTTTCCAGACGACGAAGTTCTCCTTTATCATTTTCAATAATCGTTTTTAAAATATTAGCCATGATTTTCCTTACTTTTAATTCTGAATATTTTAGAATGTTCTTTTAATTTTAGCATATTTACCATTATTTTTCAAGAAAGAATCCTTAATTTACAACGGAAAAGCCCAGCCAAAATTCTGCTTTTTTTGCATCAATCTTCTGTGGCTCTTTTTTTGTTTTTTGTTCGAGATGCATGCTTGATGATCCAAGCACAACTTGGACTTAGCTCCTCCTTCTGCCAAGTTTGAAGAATCCTTTCAAACTTATCAGGATCTTCCTTGTACAAATCATTTAGATTATTGGCTACACTTTTTTGAATAGACTTATCTCTATCATCTTTTAGATTGGTCAGAATAGTGGTGAAATCCTCAAAATAATCCAATACCACGGTTTGTCTCTTAGCCCAAGGCAGACGGATACGCATACATTCGCTGGCAAGTCTGCGAACGCGCAAATTTTCATCCTGACTCCATTCTAACAGCAAAGTCATTGTAGCCTTAGGATAGCGAGCCAGTAAGGGCCTCATGGAAAATTCTCCCGTAAATCGCTTGGTTAGTTCCTTACTAAAGGCCGCGCTCAATTCAAATTCCTTATTCCCAAATAGCTCTACATATTTTCCGATTGGCCAAAGCCAATATCCTTCTGAGAACATACCTAAACCACCCTCTAACTCAGGACCCAAAATTTTCTCAAAAACCTTGAGAGAGTCCTGATAAGATAAGGGAAGACATTCTTTGATACTTCTAGCCAAGAGTTCTTGACGCTGGCTAAACTCCAACTCTTCCAAGTCTTTTTCTAACAACAGCCTAAACTTTCGCTCATTAAATGCAGGGGACGCTTCTTTCAACCGTCGACTCAAATCCCTAGCATAAGCCAAGTCATAATAATCTTTTACTTTTTTAGCCATTTTTCAAATCCCTTAATCTTCATTTTACGGGACTTATTATATCATACAGACAGCCCGTCAACAAAATTATTTTCATATCTCCAACTATTTTAACAAGGAAGAAAAAAGGACTAGAAGCTAGTCTAGTCCACCAATTTTTAATGTTTAATTTCCCAAAAATGCTGGTAATAAGCCAAAGTACAAAAAGAGATTGATCCAGAAGGCCAAGCAAAAGATAATTCCAAAGATGAGAAGACTGAATTTTTTAATCAGCACGGAGTATAGGATTGATAAAACACCAAAAACCACAAAGAGTTTTCTCATAACGAAATAATATACTGAAACTCCTCCTATTTGCCAATCCCAAGGAAGAAAAAACATGAGGAACCAGAGAAGGCAAATCGTAAGGATATATCTCTTGTAGTGCGCTTCAAGAAAGGCTTTTGTCCTCTCCATAGCAAACCTCCATTTCAGTCACTGTCTCTTCCCTTTTATTATACCAAAAAAACCTGGAAAAAGCTTTCCAGGTTCGGTTTGAAATCACTAGTCATACTAGAGAAATTCCTTTATTCATAGGCTGATTCACTTTATTGACTTGATGAAGATGTTCCAAAATCGACCTTAGGAACTGTCTTGGCTTCTTCTGTTTCTTTAAAGGTTTCAGCTTCTTTGAAGTTCATCATATTCGCAAAAAGCACGGTTGGAAAACTTCTCAACTTTTGATTGTACTCAGCTGCAACCTTATTATAGTCCTTGCGTGCTACAAAAATACGATTTTCACTGCCTGAAAGTTCGACCATTAGTTGCTCAACATTTTGATTGCTCTTGAGTTCTGGATAATTCTCCGTCAAGGAAATCAAGCGGGAAAGAGCAGAGCTCAACTCTCCCTGAGCCTTTTGGTTTTCTTCCGAAGTTACTGAGCTACTACCGATTTTAGCTCTAGCATCCGCAATCTTGGTAAAGACTTCGGTTTCATTATTCATTTGTCCTTTAACGGACTCCACCAAGTTACCAATCAAGTCCGAACGACGTTGGAGGGCCGTCGAGACATCGGCCTGAGCCTGCTCCACTTTAGTCTGTTCACCAACCAGACCATTATAGGTCGTCACTGCGGAACAACTTACCAGAACTAGTAGTCCAAAAAAGATCGCCACTATTGAGAGAATTACTTTATTTTGTTTCATATCAAAACCTTAACACTTTCTTTTATCAACTTTTCTGAGAAAATACTCAGATTTTAAATCAATTTCCCAAACTTTGTTTTTATTTTTAATTAAGGAGTGAACTCTTGCAAAGGAGTCACCTTACTGCACGGAGAAATTAGTTTGAACAATATATGATCACTCACCAGTCATCAGACGAACCACCGCCATCAAAGCCACCGCCGTCCCAGCCTCCAGATGAGTCGGAGCCTGAGTCAGACCAAGAGGAGCCTGAGTCTGATGAGTCACCGCCCCACCAGCCACCGCCAGAATCATCTCCACGTGAACCACCACGACCACCAAATAGAAATCCGATAATCATTACGATGAAGTAAATGAGAACTCCAAATCCGATAACTCCGTCGCTCGAACTGCTTTTTCGGTTCCGTTTTGAAGATCGACTCTCAGCTGTATACTTTTCAATTTCTCTTAGACGACTAGAATTAGTAGCATAGTCGTAACTACTTCTAGAACTTGAAGAAGTCGTACTCGATCCACTATAGAACATGTAGTTTAGATTGTTTACTATTGACAGAACACCCTTGTTATAGTCACCATTTTTAAAGTAAGGACGTGCTGTTGTCAAGAACCTATGAGTCTGATAGTCTGTGATCTTACTGGCCACATTATTACTGGTTTCAATCCGTGATTTTCTATCTTGGACTGCTATGACGACCAAGGCACCATTGTTGTCTCCCGAATAGCCAATCTTCCAAGCTCTAGCTGTTTCATTGGCTACAGTCTCGATTGTTTCTCCATCTAGGCTTTTCATAACGTAAACTCCCATCTGGAATTTTTCTGCTTTTTTACTATTTGCATTATTCAATTCCCGAATCTGACTTATAGTCTCATCCGTTAGATAGTGATCCGGGTCATAGATCCCGTACTCAGGTTTTTCAGGTGCTGTGAATGCTGACAAGAAGAGAAAGACCATCAGCAACCCAAGCAAGCGAACCAACAAACTCTGTTTAAATAATCTGCTACTTTTCATAATAACCTCCCTGATAAAGGAAAATTGATTTAAGGAATTATAGCATTTTGATTTTTACAAAGAAAGTGCATTTTCATTACAAATAGATTACAAAAACTAGGAAAATGATTGAATTTTGATGACAGATTTCTCCTCCAATTTGATAGCTTCTTTTCTCCCTTTTTAGACAGAAAAAAGAAGACTATGAAGTCTTCTCTTAGTTTGTTTTTGCAGAAAAACAAGCAAGACTTACTTACGTTTTCTTGCGATGAGATGGATTGGTGTTCCCTCAAAAACAAAGGCTTTTCGGATTTGATTTTCGAAGAGTATAAATCAATGCCTTCCCGTTTTAGACTTTCCTAGTTCCCGTCTCAAGCGAAACATTTTTTTGAAAAAGATGTAGTCTAGCCAGTCACTGCCTAGAGATATGACTATCAACAGCAACCAAACACCGCAAACACTCGTATCTGATACATGTTTGAGAACAATAGGGAAAAATAAGAATGAAAAAATTGTCAGATTCAGGCTAAACAGAGCTAAAATAGAAAAATAAATCCAGTAGAAATAGTAGATGATGGGGAAAAACCTACTATTTCTGTCAGCATTGTCTATCCAATAGAAAAAGCAAACGCAAGGAAATAAGACTATCAATTGATTAAACGACAGTTTCATTATCGACACCTCTCTTTGACAGCGTTTTCTTCACCTTCATTCTATCAAAAAAATCTGGAAATGTCATTCCAGATTCTACTTTTTTATTTACGTTTTCTTGCAATGAGATGGATTGGTGTTCCCTCAAAGACAAAGGCCTTGCGGATTTGATTTTCCAAGAAACGCAGGTAAGAGAAGTGCATGAGTTCTTCTTCATTGACAAAGATGACAAAGGTTGGTGGTTTGGTTGCCACTTGGGTTGCGTAGAAGATTTTGAGGCGTTTCCCTTTGTCTGTCGGTGTTGGATTGATAGCAATGGCATCCATAATGACATCGTTCAAGACAGCTGATGGAATTCGGGTGTTTTGACTTTCACTGATTTGCTTGATCATCTCAGGCAGTTTATGGAGACGTTGCTTGGTCAAAGCGGATACAAAGACAATCGGTGCATAAGGCAGATATTGGAACTGCTCACGGATATCTTCTTCCCATTTCTTCATGGTGTGGTTGTCTTTCTCAAGTGTATCCCACTTATTGACTACGATAATCATCCCTTTACCAGCTTCATGGGCAAATCCTGCGATACGCTTGTCGTATTCACGGATACCTTCTTCCGCATTGAGGACCATCAAAACCACGTCAGAACGGTCAATGGCGCGCATGGCACGCATGACTGAATATTTTTCTGTATTTTCATAGACTTTACCAGACTTGCGCATACCCGCTGTATCAATCATGGTAAACTCTTGTCCATCCGTATCTGTAAAATGGGTATCAATGGCGTCACGCGTTGTACCAGCAACGGGACTAGCAATCACGCGGTCTTCTCCCAAAATAGCGTTGATCAAACTTGACTTTCCAACGTTAGGACGACCAATCAAGCTAAATTTAATCACGTCTGGATTTTCTTCTTCAACTTCGTGTGGTAGATTTTCCACAATGGCATCCAGCACATCACCAGTACCGATACCGTGGACAGACGAAATTGGCAGGGGTTCGCCCAATCCTAGCGCATAGAAATCAAAAATATCATTTCGCATTTCAGGGTTGTCAACCTTGTTAACGGCAAGGATAACAGGTTTATGGGTTTTATAGAGTTTACGGGCTACGTACTCATCTGCATCCGTGATTCCTTCTTTTCCAGATACCACAAAGACGATGACATCGGCTTCTTCCATGGCAATTTCTGCCTGGTGCTTGATTTGCTCCATAAAGGGAGCATCGACATCGTCAATTCCTCCTGTATCTATCATACTAAAGGAACGATTGAGCCACTCACCCGTTGCATAGATACGGTCACGTGTCACACCCTCGACATCTTCTACGATTGAGATCCGCTCACCAGCGATCCGATTAAATAGGGTTGATTTCCCAACATTGGGACGTCCCACAATAGCAATAGTTGGTAAGGCCATGTTTTCTCACTTTCTACAATAACTTTTTCTTTTCAAGATTGTTCCGAGTTGAACTAGGTTCGGCTTGGCCAAACTGCTCTGCTAAACGCTGACTCCAAGAGGTCGCCGCACGCGCACCAGCATAGTCTGCCTGAACTTGGTCATAGTCCAAAATCGCTGCTACTGGCTGTTCTTGGTATTCTTCTTCAAATACCACTTAGCTCAAAGGTAATCTTGGTTTAACATCGTGTTGTTGATTTGGCACGCCAAGGGCAATCCCAAAAACAGGGTAGGTATAGTCAGGCAGGTTAAAGAGCGCTGCCACTTCTTCTGACTTGTAACGGACCAAACCGATGATAACACCACCATATCCCAGACTCTCTGCTGCAAGCAAGGTGTTTTGCCCAGCAAGCGCAGCGTCCACAGACGTGATAAGGAGACCTTCCACTCCTTGAGGTTGGAAACTGTCCGTATGAAGGCTTGCTCCCTTTTCCGCTCGGTTCAAGTCACCGACAAAGAGCAAAAAGGCTGCTGACTGGCGAATGGCTTCCTGAGGAACCAATTCAAAAAGAGCATCTTTCTTCTCTTGACTGCGTACAAGAATCACAGAGTAAGATTGAAAATTTTTCCAAGATGACGCCATTTGTCCAGCAGTCAAAATCTCTTCCAAGTCTGCTTGAGGAATTTCTTGCTCCTTAAAGCGACGAACTGAAGTATGGGCTTTCATCAGTTTAATGGTTTCTGTCATCGGCGATTTTCTCCTTCTAGTCTTGTCTCCTCAGCCAAATAACGGATTCGTTCCATGACCCGTCTAGCTTCCCAAGTCTCATCATTTCCATTCTTTCCTTTGGCAAAATGTTTTTCCAAATCTTGGAAATTAAAGTTGGAAGTAAAGAAGGTCGGCAAATCTTCCTGCATGCGGTACTGAAGAATGACTTGGAGAATCTCATCACGTACCCAAGGAGTCGACTGCTCTGCACCAATATCATCCAATACTAAGACTTCTGCTAACTTGATGTCATCTACCAAGGTCTTCACAGATCCTTCACCGATGGCATTTTTCACATCAATGACAAAACTTGGATAATGGAGAATGGTTGTAGAAGCCCCACGTTTTTCAGATAGGTCATGGGCAAGGGCCGCCATCATGAAGCTCTTACCGACACCAAAGTCGCCATAAAGATAGAGGCCTTTTCGGAAATGAGGATAGGCTTCTGAAAATTCAACCAAACGTTGAAAAACAGAGAAACGTCTCTCGTCATCTGCATCAACATCCTCAAAACTTACTTTTTTAAGACTAGCTGGAAGGTTGATTAGCTTGAGACGGTTTTTAATCGCTGCTTCTTTTTCCGCTGCGATTAGCTCTGGAGTTTCTTCATAAGAGACGTCTGCATAGCCATGGTTCATGACTAGTATAGGCTTGTAGCCACGCGCAATATAGTCTGTATCTCCTCGGAGGAACTTATCTCTCTCAGTGATGTATTGGTTAAACTTTGAAATACTACGGTTCAACTCCTCCTGACTGAGAGATTCTTTCTGGATAAAGGCCGCAACATCAGGGTCTTTTACAATCTGCTGGACCAAGTCCTGGTATTGAAATCGGCTTGGTTGACGTTTGAGTACGTCTCCGACACTTTCCATCTAGTCTCCTCCTTTTTCTAGTCGAGCTAATAATTCTTTTTTCTTACGTTCTAGTTCTAAGCGAGTTTCTTCGCTTGTTTCATTCTTATATTCAGGATTGCTCCACTTAGGAACATTTGTCTTAGTCGAGTTCGTTTTCGATTTCTGGTCTTCTTGCCCTTTTTGCTGACGCTCTCGAATCCGAAGCACAGCCTCTTCTGCTGTCCGAATTTTTTGATAAGCATAGTCATTGGCGACCTTCATGGCATATTTTTCATTGACATTAGCCGAATCAACCTTGTTAAAGGTTAGAAGCAAGACGATATTGATGACTTCATCCAACAAACCTAAAGATGCCATCTGGTGAAGGAGTTCTCGCTCACTCTGGGTAATATTCCCCTTACGCGTTTGCTTGATTTCCGCTAAAAAGTGTAGGGGAGTTTTATTTTTAGCTTCCCTGATAATGGTCATTTCTTTGGAACTAAAGTCAGAAGTAGCTGGTTTTTGTGCTATCTTTTCACGCATGCGTTTGACTGAAATAACCTGAGCTACTGCTGTCGTCTTGGCTAATTGATAGGTTTCAAACCAGGTCCATTTTTTTTCATCTGCGATGGCAAATAATTCTAAAACATCCGCCTGCTCGTCTTCAAAACGCAAGCCATCTCGAGCCATCAGGTGCTGGAAATGTTCCAAATCAAAATCATTTTTTAACTTGCTTTTAGACTCGCTTGGGGTCACTTCTTCAGTCAGGGTTGGAAAGACTTGACTCAAGGAAACCGAGAGTGCTTCTCCCTCACTTGGAGCTTGCTTCATAGCAGAAACAGCTACATCCCCAATCTTTTTCTCTAATAATCTGCTGTAGACTGAATGACTTAGAAAATCCTGACTGGAGAGGGGAGACTGAAGCTGCAATTCATAGGTTTCCCCCTTTTGATAAAGGGTCAACAAATCCAAAGCAGATAAGATTTTGAGGGATTGGAGCAAGGTCGGCATGCCAAAGTTTAAGTGGTTGAGGATATGGGAAAAGAGGTGCTCCTTTTGCCCTCCATCCCAAAAGGTAATGGCATATAGATAGAGGCTCAGTGCCTCCTGACCGATAATCGGGAGGTAGCACTGCACCAGAGAAGAGGTATCTTGCGACACCCGATTATTCTTTAGAAAAGAAAAACGGTCATTTGGCTTCATTTACTTTTCCTTTTTCTTTTTAGAGGACTGGGTGATCTGCTGGAGCAGACTCTCCAACTCACTCACATCCTTAAAGCTACGATAAACACTGGCAAAACGAACATAGGTAATCTCATCAAGCTCCGCCAATTCTTCCATGACTAAAGACCCAATATATTCACTTTGGATCTCATTCTCACTGCGACTACGGAGTTTTTGCTCGATACGATTGACCACCATGCCGATTTCATCACTCGAAACAGGGCGTTTCTGTGCTGAGCGAATAATCCCATTAAAGATTTTATCTCTCGAAAACTGCTCACGTGTACCGTCTTTTTTGACGACAACCAGCGTTCTTTCTTCTACTCGTTCATAGGTTGTAAAACGATGCTGACACTCATCGCACTCACGTCTTCGGCGGATGGTATTTCCTTCTTCGGCTTGTCGACTATCAACAACACTAGACTTGGTGGCCCCACATTTTGGACAACGCATGCATTTCCCTCCTTGTCGTTTTCTTTTCATTATACCATTTTTTGAGCAATTCCCAAAACAATTCTTATTTTTACTTGACAAGTTTTTTGTTTTATTGTATTATTTAATTAGAACAACGAAGACAAAGAAAGGAGACTATGATGTCCTGGTCATTTGATAATACAAAACCGATTTATTTACAGATTATGGAAAAAATCAAATTACAGATTGTTTCCCATGAACTGGAACCCAATCAACAGCTCCCTACCGTGAGAGATTTAGCGAGCGAGGCTGGGGTCAATCCTAATACCATTCAGCGCGCCTTGTCTGACCTCGAACGTGAAGGATTTGTATACAGCAAGCGGACAACTGGTCGGTTTGTCACCGAGGATTTGGACCTCATCCTTCAGTCCCGCAAACAACTTTCCGAGGAGCAACTGCAACAATTCGTCTCTTGCATGCTTCAATTTGGCTACAAAAAAGAAGAACTGCCAAATGTATTAAGCGACTATATTAAAGGAGTTTAAGACTATGACACTACTAGCACTTGAAAATGTAACAAAATCATATGGAGCAACTGCGGCACTTGACAATATCTCGCTAGAGATTTCAGCTGGAAAGATTGTTGGGCTCCTCGGGCCAAACGGTTCTGGGAAAACAACCTTGATCAAACTGATCAATGGTCTTCTTCAGCCAGACAAAGGACGTGTTCTCATTAACGGACAGGATCCAAGTCCCGCTACCAAGGCGATCGTCTCTTATCTACCAGACACAACTTATCTGAATGAGCAAATGAAGGTTAAAGAAGCCCTGACTTACTTTAAAACCTTCTATCAGGATTTCAATCTTGAACGCGCCCAACATCTGCTTGCAGACCTTGGCATTGATGAAAATAGTCGCCTCAAGAAACTATCAAAAGGAAACAAGGAAAAGGTCCAACTGATTTTGGTTATGAGCCGTGAAGCTCGTCTCTACGTGCTCGACGAACCGATTGGTGGTGTAGATCCGGCTGCCCGTGACTATATCTTGAACACCATCATCAACAACTACTCACCAACTTCAACGGTGCTGATTTCAACCCACTTGATTTCAGATATTGAGCCAATCTTGGATGAGATTATCTTCCTCAAAGACGGAAAAGTCGTCCGTCAAGGAAATGTTGATGATATTCGTTACGAGTCAGGTGAATCAATTGACCAGCTCTTCCGCCAGGAATTTAAAGCCTAAGCAAAGGAGATTATTATGTTTTGGAATTTAGTTCGCTACGAATTTAAAAATGTCAATAAATGGTATCTGGCACTCTACGGAGCTGTGCTTGCAATTTCAGTTTTGATTGGAGCTTTTCTTGGTAGCCTTAGCCCGAGTTACAATTCTAACAACGCTGTTTATTTCATCTTCTTTTTGGTACTAGTCTTTGGAGGACTCAGCGTCACTCTTTGGATTGCAACAATCTTTTTAATCATCCGAAGATTCAAGGGGAGTGTTTATGACCGCCAAGGGTATTTGACCCTGACCCTACCTGTCTCTGAGCACCAAATCATCATCGCAAAACTCTTAGGTGGTCTTGTCTGGTCCATCTTAAGCTATATCGTCTTTATCTTGAGTGTATTGATTATCTTCTTCTTAACACCAATAGAAAAAGACTTCACTGTTCTCTATAACTTCATTTCCCCTTACCTCAGCTACGGCTGGCTATATGCCCTATCACTATTTGTCGGTTCGATCACATGGATTTTATCCATTTACCTCTCCATCTCAATCGGACAACTCTTTAATGAGTATCGAACAGCTATGGGGATTCTAGCCTATATCGTCATTGCCATCGTCATTGGTTATGTTTCTATCTTTTTCCGAATTGAAAATAACTTTAACATGATGATTGGTACAGAAATCTTACGCGATCTCTTTTTATCGGCTATCTACTATCTCGGTACCTACTATATCTTAAAAAACAAGGTTAACTTGCAATAAAAAATGCCCAGCTAGAAAGCTGGGTTATTCTTTAACTCAATATCAAACTGGCTACGATGGGGCTGACAAAGACGTAGAGAATACCGGTGACACCGATAGCCAAGCCACCCATGGCTCCTGCTACCGAGCCGTATCGAAAGGCTGTTCCCGTTCCGACAGCGTGACCTGTTCCTCCAAGAGAAAGTCCCACAGCCACTGGGTCATCAATCTTCAACCACTTCAAAAGGGTTGGTCCGATCACACTGGTCAAGATCCCAGTCGCTACTACGACGACCAAGGTCACAGTCGTCAAACCTTGCAATTTTTCTGTGATTCCCACTGCCATGGCAGTTGTCACTGACTTGGGAAAGAGAGAAATGGCTAGGAAAAAATCCATGCCAAAGATTTTCGCCACTATGGCAGTGAAGCTAGTGTTGACAACTACTGCTAGCAGACTACCAAAGAGAATACTCCGCGCATGGTGCTTCATCAGATGAAAACTCTTATAAAGCGGAATCCCTAGAGCTACGGTCGATGGGACTATCAAGTTGTTCAGATAAACACCACCTTGGTAGTAATCTTGATAAGAAATACCCGCCGCCTTAAGGAAAATAATGATAAAAATAGCTGACAAAAGTAAGGGTGTTGTCAATGGATGGGGGAAACGTCTGTAAATCAACATACCCAATAGATAAGCTAGAATAGATAATGCAATCCCAAACAGAGGATTGGATACAAATTCGCTCATTTGGAATCTCCTTTCTCATAATCTCCCTCAAATCGTCTCTTGATAAACTGAACCACTAGGGCAATGAGGATAATGTTGATGACCGCGGCAAAAAAGACAATCAAGACGATGGGCAAGAGATAAGGTGCAATCACATCAAACTTTTCCATGATTCCCACTGCTGGCGGCAAAAAGAGAATGGTCATATTGGCCAGCAAGAAATTCCCGACCATATTGACATGCCTGGTCCTTAGCCACTTGAACTGTAAGGCTAGAAAGAGAATAATCAAACCGATAATACTGCCTGGGATGGGCAAATGAAAGAAACTGGAGATTCCCTCACCGATTAGAGAAATCACAAAGAGAATCATTAATTGAACATATAATTTCATCCTAAACTCCACGAAATAGACTTCTTGCATACCAGTTTACTCTTTTTTTAGAAAATTTCAAGGAAATATTGAAATTCTTCTTTCTTGCAAGGATTAGTTAAAAGTAGTATAATCATTGCATGCGCAATCATCTTGTGTTGTAGAGACAGTCAGTAATGACTTTGTGATTTTTACTTTGAAAAGAAAGGAGAAAGCAATGACCTATTTGGAAAAGTGGTTTGACTACAACCGCCGTCAAAAGGAAATGGAAGCCTTGTTGGAAGAAACTATTGCCCAGCAGAGTGAACAAAGGTTGACCTTGAAAGAGTTTTACCTGCTCTACTATCTGGACCTAGCTGATGAAAAATCTTTACGGCAGATTGACCTACCAGATAAACTCCATCTTAGCCCGAGCGCTGTTTCTAGAATGGTAGCTCGCCTGGAAGAGAAAAACTGTGGTTTGCTTAGTCGCCGGTGTTGCGATCAGGATAGACGGGCAAGTTTTATCTGCCTGACTGACGAGGGACAGACAACTCTAGCTTACCTGCAAAAGGCTGTCGAAGAAAGACTGGAGACGAGTCTTGATTTCATTTCATAATCATATTTTCTAAAACAGTTGCGTGCGCAATCATTTTTCTTGACATTCCTCTTTTCAAGGAGTACAATAAAGTCAAGATCGAACAAAGGAGTTTTATATGATCGAAATTACTTATCTAGACACCAGCAAACAAGAGAGAACCATGACTTTCGAGTCTTATGAAGATTTTGAACGTTCTCAACATGCCTGCCTTATCGGCGTTGCTGATTACTACACTGTCCAAAAATTAACCTACAATGGTCATGATTTGGACTACCATGGGACTTATGGAGATGTCTTCTTCTATCTCATGAAACAAGATTTAAGCCAATATAACTAAAAAAGGAGAAATACAATGGCAAAAGCAATTACAGATGCAACATTTGAACAAGAAACAAAAGACGGTTTGGTCTTGGTAGACTTCTGGGCAACTTGGTGTGGTCCATGTCGTATGCAAGGTCCAATCTTGGATAAATTGTCTGAAGAACTTTCAGAAGATGTCTTGAAAATCGTTAAAATGGATGTTGATGAAAATCCAAACACAGCTCGTGCTTTTGGAATCATGTCTATCCCAACCCTTCTCTTCAAGAAAGACGGCCAAGTGGTGAAACAAGTTGCAGGTGTTCATACTGCAGAACAAATCAAGGCCATCGTTGCTGAATTGAGCTAATCACACTAGAGACCAAGTGCTTCATTTGGTCTCTTTTTTCTTGCCCTTTGCCATTTTTCAAAAAATATGCTAGACTGTATGTAGAATATTACGATGTTTGGGACATGCCATCGCTAAAAAAAACCTCTACTTGGTATTTTTTAGCTCCCCTCAAGGGAGCTTTTTGCGTGCTCTGAACATTTCCCATTTTGGAAGGAGTACTATGAAACGTCAATCAGCCTTGGTCGTCTTTAGCGGCGGTCAAGATTCAACAACCTGCCTCTTTTGGGCTAAAGAACACTATGAAACAGTTGAAGCCGTCACCTTTGCCTACGGCCAACGCCATCATCTCGAAATTCAAGTTGCTAGATAAATCGCTAAGGAACAAGGCATTCGTCATCACATCTTAGATATGTCTTTGCTGGGACAAATTACTGAAAATGCCCTGACCTCTGATCTGGAGATCGAGCAAAAAGAGGGAGAGGTTCCCAATACCTTTGTTGACGGCCGCAACCACCTCTTTCTATCTTTTGCAGCAGTTCTTGCCAAGCAACGAGGCATTAAAGATATCGTGACAGGTGTCTGTGAGACAGATTTTTCAGGCTACCCTGACTGCCGGGATGTCTTTGTCAAATCTCTCAATGTCACGCTCAACCTTGCCATGGATTACGACTTTGTTATCCAAACACCTCTCATGTGGTTAGACAAAGCTGAAACTTGGGAGTTAGCCGATCAACTCGGTGCCTTTGACTATGTTCGTGAAAAGACCTTGACCTGCTACAATGGGATTATCGGAAGTGGCTGTGGAGATTGTCCAGCCTGCCACCTACGTCAGCATGGACTAGATGTTTATCTCTCACAGAAAGGAGAGGGCTAATGTTTTTTGCACCTAAAGAAATCAAACAAGAAACTGGCGAGTCTCTGGTCTACAATCCTCACAGAACCTTGGTATCAAAAGAATTCACCTTTGATGCCGCCCACCACCTCTTTCACTATGAGGGAAAATGCAAATCCCTGCACGGCCACACTTATCATCTGCAGATTGCTGTTAGTGGATTTTTAGATGAACGTGGCATGACCTACGATTTCGGAGATATTAAAGCAATCTACAGGAACTACTTAGAACCCCACTTGGATCATCGCTATCTCAATGAAACCCTGCCTTATATGAACACGACCGCTGAAAACATGGTTTACTGGATTTTCCAAACCATGAGTCAAGAGTTGCCAGACGAACGCGGTCTCCGTATGGAATACGTTCGCCTCTATGAGACTCCGACTGCCTTTGCAGAGTTTAGACGGGAGTGGTTAGATGACTAGGGAACATGTCCTCAAACTACCAGTTCTGGAAATTTTTGGGCCAACCTTTCAAGGCGAAGGTCGTGCTATTGGGCAAAAAACCATGTTTGTCCGCACTGCTGGTTGCGACTACCACTGCGACTGGTGCGACTCTGCCTTTACTTGGGATGGTTCTGAAAAACCAACTCGCATGACGGCTGACGAAGTCATTGCTGAATTAGACAAGCTAGGAAGCTACGACTATGTAACCCTGTCTGGGGGAAATCCTGCTATCCTAGCAGCCAACATGGCTCAACTCGTCACCAAGCTCAAGGAACGTGGTGTCACTCTAGCTGTTGAGACCCAAGGCTCCCGCTGGCAAAATTGGTTAAAAGACATCGACCAGGTTACTCTGAGTCCAAAACCTCCTTCATCCAAGATGGAAGTCAACTTTGAGACCTTGGATTTTATCGTTTCCCAACTGAATCCAGATAAAGTCACCTTTAAAATCCCTGCCTTTGATGACGCCGATTTGGCCTTTGCCAAAGGCATTCAAGAACGCTACCAACCAGATGTTCTCTTCTTATCAGCAGGAAACCCTGAGCCCAAGGCTACAGGCAATATCGTTCAAGACCAACTGGACCGTCTCAAAGAACTTTGGGAACGCATCGCCGCTGATGATAGCTGGGGCAATGTCCGCGTCCTTCCTCAACTCCATACCCTCCTCTACGACAACCAACGTGGTGTTTAAGATTAGAAAGAAAAAATCATGTCACAACAAGAAGAAATGAAAAACCTAAGCCTACTGGGCAACAAAGAAACCAACTACATTTTCGAGTATCAACCAGAAGTCCTCGAATCCTTTGACAATCGTCATGTGGAAAATGACTATTTTATCAAATTTAACTGTCCTGAATTTACCTCTCTTTGCCCAATCACTGCTCAGCCAGATTTTGCGACGATTTATATTTCCTACATTCCTGACAAGCTCTGTGTCGAGTCAAAATCCCTCAAACTCTACCTCTTTAGCTATCGAAATCATGGAGATTTCCACGAAAACTGTATCAACACCATCGGGAAAGACTTGGTCAACTTGCTAGACCCTCGCTATTTAGAAGTCTGGGGAAAATTCACTCCACGTGGGGGCATTTCAATCAACCCCTACTACAACTACGGTAGACCTGGAACCAAGTATGAAGGCTTGGCAGAACAACGCCTCTTCCAACACGACCTTTATCCAGAGAAAATTGACAACCGCTAAACTCATACTCAATGAAAATCAAAGAGCAAACTAGGAAGCTAGCCTCAGGTTGCTCAAAGCAGTGCTTTGAGGTTATAGATAAGACTGACGAAGTCAGCTCAAAACACTGTTTTAAGGTTGTGGATAGAACTGACGAAGTCAGCTCAAAGCACTGCTTTGAGGTTGTGGATAAGACTGACGAAGTCAGTCACATATATAATCCAAGGCGAAGCTGACGTGGTTTGAAGAGATTTTCGAAGAGTATCATACGAAAAAGCCCTGTTCCTCAAGATGAGGAGCAAGGCTTTTTGAGTTTCAATTATTCTTCTGTTCCAAGAAAGTTTTTCGCAACAAGAGCTGCAAGAACGCCACCAACGATTGGGGCAAGGATGAAAATCCATACTTGTTTAAGGGCTGCACCACCTACCAAGACAGCTGGTGCCAAGCTACGAGCTGGGTTTACTGAAAGGCCAGTGATGTTCAAGCCCACAAGGATCAAAGCTGTCAATGACAAACCAATGACCAAACCAGCGATTGCACCATTACCTTTGCTTGCTGATGTTACAGTCATGATAACTAGGACAAACAAGAAGGTTGCGATGACTTCAAACAAGAATCCACCAAAGACAGTGACACCGTTTGCCAAGGCATTTTCACCAAGACTAGCAGTTGACATGCCTGAGTTAGACAAGAGGAAGAATACCGCAGCTGACGCAAGGAAAGCTCCAACTACTTGCCCAAGGATGTAGTTTACAAGCTCTGAAGATGACAAACGTTTGTTTACAAACATAGCGATCGAAACTGCTGGATTCAAGTGAGCACCTGAAACAGTCCCGATTGAGTAAGCTGCAACTACGATTGCCAAACCAAAAGCAAGAGCAATCCCAAGGTGCCCAAGACCTTCAACACCATTTCCAAAAACAACAGCTCCTGTTCCGATGAACACAAGCATAAATGTACCGATTAATTCAGCAATAAATTTTTTCATGATAAGTCTCCTTTTTTTAAACTATGTATTAGTCTATCAAAAGAAGGAAAGGGTTTCAAGAAAATTGACTGGAAATTTTTGTTGAGGCTTCATTTGAATCCTGTTATACAATAGAGGCATTTATTTGAAACATTTTTTTCAAAGGTGTATACTATTAGTATAGCGTTGATAGGGGTTTCAAGAATCGTTATCAAGGCTCATTTATAAACCTTTGCTGTCCTTTCATAGGACATTTGAACGGTATCGCTGATACCAAGGAGGGATCATATGTCTAAAGTTGCTATTGTCACAGGTGCAGGTCAAGGGATTGGTTTTGCAATTGCAAAACGTTTGGTCCAAGATGGTTTTAAGGTTGGGGTATTAGACTACAATGCTGAAACAGCTGAAAAAGCAGTTGCTGAATTGTCAGCAGACAAGGCTTTTGCTGTTGTGGCTGATGTGTCTAAACGAGCAGAGGTTGCTGCAGCTTTCCAAAAAGTTGTAGACCATTTCGGAGACTTGAACGTTGTGGTAAACAACGCTGGTGTCGCTCCGACTACACCTCTAGATACGATTACAGAAGATCAGTTCAATCGTACCTTTGCTATTAACGTCGGTGGGGTAATCTGGGGGGCACAAGCTGCTCAAGCTCAATTCAAAGCACTTGGTCACGGTGGTAAAATCATCAACGCTACTTCTCAAGCAGGTGTTGTTGGAAATCCAAACTTGACCGTTTATGGTGGTACAAAATTCGCTGTTCGTGGTATTACTCAAACATTGGCGCGTGATTTAGCTGACTCAGGCATCACTGTTAACGCTTATGCTCCAGGTATCGTTAAAACACCAATGATGTATGATATCGCTCACGAAGTTGGGAAAAATGCAGGAAAAGACAACGAATGGGGTATGCAAACATTCGCAAAAGATATTACATTGAAACGCCTATCTGAGCCAGAAGATGTCGCTGCAGCGGTTAGCTTCCTTGCTGGACCAGATTCAAACTACATTACAGGTCAAACCATTATCGTCGATGGTGGTATGCAATTCCATTAAGATAAAAAAAAAGAGGTTGGAAAATAATCCAACCTCTTTTATCATCTCTACGATTCCAATTTCCAGAGTCATTTTTTTGTTAGTGAAAATAATCTTTCTTCAAGACAAGGAATATTTGGAAAGGAACAGGGAATAATTAAAACACTATTTTTTCTTCTTCGGAGTTAAATCTTCAAAAGATGTACTATTTTTACTAACAGCCTCGCTAATTGCTTTTTGTCCTAAACCATTAATTGAACTATCCATTTGAGCTGCTAAAGTCGTTACAGCTGTCTTATTTGTCATAGCAAGAACTCCTATCTCCTCATCGTACTTATCTACAATACCTTTTCTACCTGATTTTATAGGAGGAGCACAAAATGCTTTGATAGCTGCTCTTTCTAATGTTTTTTTGATTTCTCGTCTGGCTGATTCTGACATGGGTCCAATCAAAGCATCTATGACTAAATCCACTAGCATTTTTTCTGCTCCCTTTCTAACTCATATAGATTTCTTCTTTGACTATAACTCTCTTCTAACTCTTTTTCTAAGCGAGAGCGCTCTTTTCGGTACTGAGTCTGCAACTCTTCATCTTTTGCTTCTATTTTAGCATATTGACGAAAATACTCACTCCTGGTCTCAACTGCATAAGATTCCAATAACATCAGAAATTGGTGGTGTTCCCCATCATCTCCAGAATTCTGTCTACCAAAATCATAAGCGATGTTCTCAAACTCCTCATATAGTCTGGTCAACTGAGAGCGATTATCATCCAAATTTTCATATGATTCTTCTATTTTCTTCTTAGCAGTTCTATAGTCATCCTCCAAAGACCAAAGACCATCTTCTTGCTTTTTTATTTTAATTTGAATTTCTTCTAGTTTGTCCATTGATTAATATCCCTTGCCAAGCTTTCATCTCCTTCAACTGCTTGTTCAACACCCTTCTGAATATTCGTTTCCAGATCCGTAAAGGCTTTTACAATCTCAGCTGATTTACTTACTTTTTTATCAAAATGTCTCTGAGTCTCCCCCACAATACTATCATACGTTACCCCAGCTTCTACATAGACATCCTCTATCTCATCATAAGTTAACTCTGTTACAAACCAGGGAACTTCCTTACTTTTATCGTAGAGTGTTTCAGCATCTGTAACTGCTTTTTTAGCCACTGCCTCAATCTCGCTGTGTCCGTTACTGACACTCTCTGTCATTGCCGTCGCAACAGCTGTTGCTTGGACGCTGTCCAAGAAGAACATCTCATGGCTACTTATACTACCATCTGATAAAAATTGGGTACTCAACTGCTTTAGAAGTCCATTTTTGACACCTTGTAATTTCTTCAGGGTTTCATAGTTCTTCTTTTCAAGTCCAGTCATTTTCTCTGGACTCTGTTTTTCCAAAATATCCTTGATTTGGTTAATTTGATTTTTATCACCCGTAATATCTGGATCAATACTGTGTCCACCGGAATTTTCAAGTAGATAATCTTCTCCCAAATATACACCCAAAAGAGGCATAGAGATATTGTTAAGAAAGTCATCTTGAGTACGGATTCGTACCACTTGACCTGTGAATGTTTTTTGTTTATTGATTATCTTCTCCCTTGCCGAATCCCAAGGAGTTAGGTAATCTATGATTCTATCTTTAGATTCGATAAGACCTTCTAAATAGAGAGGCGCTGAGTTATATACTACAGTACGCGGAGCGTTATACTCTAAGGCCACCCTCTGAGCGATGTTCCCTCCTAAAGAATGTCCAGTTAGAGTAATATTATCTCCGTATCTCTGTCGAATCCTCTCATAAAATGTGAAAGCTTCATCATAATGAAAACCGAGCGCCATAATTATCCCACCGACATCTGTAGCGACATCCTTGGCTATGTCTGCATTAGGATTCGTTCCCGTATAGGCAATAATCACTTCTCCACTGTCCTTATCTAGAAAGGCTGTACCACTTGTTCCAGTGGAATCATCATGAAAATCATCTAGATATTGGAGGTTGGGAGGGAGAGGTTTACTTCTATCTACTGCATCAAGAAGTTGTTTTCTATCATCATGTCCAATTTCAGGTTGGTTAACCCGCACATTCTCAAATTCATAAGTCAGATTTGCTGCATCTAGAGTGGCAATACCACTATTCGCTGTATCCTTTTTACTCATACTTCTCTCCTAATTCGATACTCTCTCCTTAAAATAATAGCCATCATTAAAATCAACAGTAACAGAATAGTAATAAAAGTCATCTAACCTCAAAGAACTACCAAATCCTAGCACTGTTTCAGCTTGTTGCTGTTTATTAAAATATTGGTTAATCGTTGTGTTTTTAATAATATAATCTATATCAAAAGAACCATTATTTCCGTTAAAATGTTTGTTTTTTAATGATAATTTACTTAAAAATTCTTTATCTATACCTATTTTTTGAAACAAGAAACCATCAAACTTCCATATCTTTTTAGCGGTTTCTTCATTAGAAAAAATAAATTTGTTGTCTACATATTGAACATTTACTACTTCTTCTTCGCTTTTTGGCGCATCATCCTTCGCTGGGCTTTTAGCAAGGGTACCCGTTATTGTATGCGATGTTGCATCACCTTTCAGCTTAATTTCTGTAATAGAATCATCAATTCCATCACTTTTCTTTTTAAAATAGACCTGCTCAATCTCAAACCCTTCTGGAAATTGCTTAAACAAGTCAAAGAGATTTTCAGTTGGATAAACTCGACTGACCTCAGAGACTTTATTCTCAATCCATTCTCGACTATTCTTATTTTCTCCACATCCCGCCAATCCTATCATGATCAATCCCCCTAAAAGTAATATTGTGAGAAACATGCGTTTTTTCATAACCTTCTCCTTATTTATGATATTCAACAAAATAGCTAACCGTAGTTCCCTTATAGTATACCATAAAAGCAATATTCCCTTGCATCTTGTTCAAATTCGTAAGTCAGATTAGAAGCATCTAAAGTTGGAATTCCACTATTCACAAATTTTTCATCTACCATTTTATTTCCTTTTAATTTGATACCGTTTCTCTAAAATAATAACCGTCTTTGTAATCAACAACTACAGAATAGTAATAATAATCATTACTCTGCAAAGAGCTTCCAAATTCTAATATGCCATTTTTAAAACCATCCTTTTTAAAAAATTTGTTTAATATTGGATTATTCACACTATAAGATATGTCAAAACCATTAGTTACACTGTTATAACTCTTACTTTCTAATTTAAACTCAGATAAAATACTTTTATTAATCGTTAATTCTTGAAACAGAAAGCCATTAAAATCCCAAATTTCTTTTGCTCTTTCTTCATCTGAAAAAATAAATCTCTGTTCTATGTAATTGACATCAATAATGTCTGTCTTTTTTTCTAACTTCAAATCTTTTCGAATTAATTTACCAGTTATCATCTTGAACTGACTATTTCCAGTTAAATATATTTTTATGCTAACTTTATCATTCATATATACTTGATAGACCTCAAACCCTTCCGGAAATTGCTTAAACAAGTCAAACAGATTCTCGGTTGGATAGACACGACTGACCTCGGAGACTTTGTTCTCAATCCATTCTCGACTATTTTTATTCTCTCCACATCCTGCTAATCCTATCATAATCAATCCTCCTAAAAGTAATATTGCGAAAAACGTGCGTTTTTTCATAACCCTCTCCTTATTTATGATATTCAACAAAATAGCTAACCATAGTTCACTTATAGTATACCATAAAAGCATCATTTCCTTGTATCTTATTCAAATTTATAAGTTAGATTAGAAGCATCCAGAGTAGCAATACCACTGTTAACTGATTCTTTTTCACTCATTCTTTCGCATGCTCCTTATTTACAATCAGGTCAATCAGGATGTTTTAAATGTTATCAAATTAATTAGAAACACTATTTCTATCATCTATCCAACTTGAAACTATCTCACTTATTCCATCATTTGGGTTATCCTTAAAAGCAATATTAACATTCAATCGATAACCTTTTGTATTATTATAAGATTCCGCTCCACTTATTGATAACATGTGTTCTCCTTTTGAATTAAGGAAATTATTTATCGTAGAGTCATCACTAAAATAATAGATTTCAAACACATTGCGATTTGAAAAATATTGAAACTTTTCAAGCTTCATTTGAGATAAAACATCTCTATTCAAACTTAATTTTTGGAATAGAAAACCTTTATAATCCCAAATTTTTTCCGCTACCTCATTGTTAGAAAATATAAATTCACCATCTTTATATTCTACATCAACATGCTCTTTCACTTCTTCTTTATATGGATCAGTAGAGATTTGTATAGTCTCTATCTTTCCTTTTATGGTTTGACTTTCTTCATCTCCATCTAAGGAAACTATTGTTCTGAGCGAATCCTTATAAAATGTTTGAGTAATATTAAACCCTTCCGGAAATTGCTTAAACAAGTCAAACAGATTCTCGGTTGGATAGACACGACTAACCTCAGAGACTTTGTTCTCAATCCATTCTAGACTGTTTTTATTTTCTCCACATCCTGTTATTCCTATCATTATCAATCCTACTAAAACTAACTTTGTGAAAAACGCACGTTTTTTCATAACCTTCTCCTTACTTATGATAATTAATAAAACAACTGATAATATTTCCCTTATAGTATATCATAAAAGGCTGATATGACTGTTTCATCTATGATGTTAAAATCCTGTCTAATTCATTTTAAAACACTGTAATCCTAAAGGTCATGATATAATAGACAATGAATAACAAGCATTACTTGAAGGAGAAATGTATGAAAAAATCGTTCAGACTTTGTTGCCTAGCTTGTGTGACAACACTAGCCTTAGCCCTTGGTGCTTGCTCATCAAAGCCATCTACTAGTTCTACAAATAATTCAAACAATCAAGCTTCCACCTATCATAAGAAAGATGTAACTGGCCCTGCCGCTTCATTTGACTGGAATGCCAAAGTTGCACCTACCAACTATGAGAGAACCTTTGTTGAAACAAACAGTGGCAGTCAATTTAATAAAACTTTAGATCGCACGAAAGAGGCGGCTGAGAATCTTGAAAAAAAGAAAAAGGAAATTTCGGATCCTAAGGTTCAAACAGCCCTCAAATTAGTGGATGCCGTCTTTGTCAACCAAGAAAACCTTGATCTAGTTGTGAAAGCAGCTGGCGCAAGTAATCAGGAAGAATTATTTGATAAAATTTGGAATGAAGCCATAGTACCTGAACTTTCTAAACGCTATCCGAATTTTTCAAATGATACCGTCTTTGAATATAAGGGAGAAAAATACCCTCTCAAAATTTATGCACCTATGTTTTTCAAGGTCAACACCAATGCATTAGGAAAAGCAGGTGCCTATACTCTTGAGGACTATAAGGTAGAGAACGACATGATTTATTTGAAATTTATGTCCCCATCTGTAGATACCTACCAATACGAAGTCAAGGCCACTTATCATAATAACTTCCAAGACTTCTTTTAAGGTTTGGTGAAAGAGCAACAAAAGGTTGGCCAGACCGACTATGCTAAAGCTCTAAATATTCGATTTGTTTATCAATTAGCGGCGCTTGATTTTAAAGCGAATAACTATGTCGATTTAGAGGGAATGGATTATCTTGATCGCAACACTCATTACCTCGCCATAAAAGTGGATAATAATGGAGAAGCTAGCCTTGATAATGAAAATCTCGCCAACCTTTTACAAATTAGCATGAAGGCTTCAAATGAAGCCAATAAAAGGAAATTTGAATAAATCTTTAAAGCATGAAAAAATCACCTAAAACAGGTGATTTTTGTGTATTCATCTTATCGATAAACCGTCTTAAATCCGACACTAAATACCCTTACTCCCCCAACTCAGCACTGTAGGCGATAATCTGGTCAACTGTGTCTGACAAAAATTGAATAGTATCACGGAGTGGTTTGTCTGTTGAGATATCGGCTCCGATAATCATGGCTGATTCAAGTGGTGTCTTACTGCCACCTGATTTGAGAAGATTGAGCCAATCTTCAGCTCCAGTTTCTGAATGTTTCAGATGAAGGTAACCCGCTGTCGAGATGACTAGTCCAGCTGAGTAGGTGTAACTATACAAGCCCATATAGTAGTGAGCTTGACGCATCCAAGTCAAAGCCGCATCGTCGTCAATTTCAATGGCATCTCCCCAGAAATCCGTCAAGACTTCCTTCATAATGCTGTTAAGTTTGCTTGCTCCGAAGGTTTCTCCTTCTTCAATCAATGTATAAACCTTACGTTGGAAGGCTGCTTCCAAGAGGTGGGTAATAAAGTTATGGAAGTAGGTGTCTGTCAAGCGGTGGGCAAGAGCGAAACGTTTTTGACGAGGGTCGTCAGATTGGTGCTCCAAGTAATCACTAAGAAGCAATTCATTGAAGGTTGATGGCGCTTCGACGTAGTAGGTCGACATATGAGCATTGAAGTAACTTTGGTGATTATCTGAAAAGATAAATTGACCAGAATGTCCGATTTCATGAATCAAGGTATAGACATCACTCAAACGACCAGTCCAGCTCATGAGGACATAAGGGTGCACGCGATACGGATCCGCCGCATAACCACCAGAATCCTTGCCACTATTAGCAGCAAAGTCCACCCAGCGTTCTTCTTGATAGCGCGCAACTTCCTGACAATATTCTTGTCCCAAAGGTTCTACTGACTTCATGACCAAATCATAGGCGTCATCAATAGTCACTTCAGGATTAAGGGCGCTTTCCAAGTCCAATTTCCAGTCTGCAAAGGTCATCTTTTCAAGACCATTGACCTTGGCAACATGCTTGAGGTATCTCTGAGCAACTGGCGCAAAGTCCTTCATGATGAGGTCAATCTGACGGTCAAACATGGCACGGTCCACTTCTTGCTCAGCTAGAAGATAATCAAAAACCGAGTCGTAGCCCTTCATATCTGCCAACAGTTTTTCAGACTTGACCTGAGCTAAGTAGGCTGCCGCAGCCGTATTTTGGTGCTTACGAAGTCCCTCTGAGAAAGAACGGAAAGATTTCTCACGAACCTCAGCGTCCTCGTGGTTTTGGTAGAAGTTTTCGTAGGTCACAAAGCTGTTTTTGTAGATTTTGCCATGGGCTTCAAAGTCAGCCATTTCAAAGTCCCCAGCTCGCATCTTAGTGTAAATGTCCTGTGGACTGTAGAAAACTTCACCGAGATTGGTCAAAGCCTTCTCCACATCGGCACCTAGATAGTGGGCTTTTTTGATTTTGGCCTGACGAATGGCTGCCGTCAAGTGAGGTAATTCACCCAAACGGTCCAAGACTTCCTTATCAGCTTCCACCAAGGCATCGTCAAAAAAGGTCAAGGCTACACTGGCATCTGTTTCAAATTCCATCCCAGCTTGGGCAATATTAGCAAAATCTTCATTGCTATAGTCTGTCGTCTGAGGCATAAAGGCGTAATTACCGATATGGCTCATCTGGATGTAGATTTGCTCCAATTCCGCAAAGGCCTTCTCGAAATCTTCAAAAGTGTGAAGATTACCCTTGTAGTCACGGCTAAATTGGTTGATGTCTTCGCGCGTTTTCTCGATTGCACGCAAGAAATCCTCACGGTCTTGGTATAGGGCTGTTAAGTCCCAAAGTTCCTTTTCTGGAAATTCTGAACGGTGTTTTTGTTCCATTTTCTTCCTCTTATTTCTCTAATTCTACTAAAACACTAAGGGCTGATAAGGCATAAAGCGGTGCTGTTTCCGCTCGCAAAATGCGAGGACCAAGACCTGCCAAGACTGCTCCTTTAGCTTCAAAACTTTCAATTTCTGCAGGTGAGAGACCGCCTTCTGGACCAAAGATAAAGAGCAATTTAGCTCCCTTTTCAAGACCAGTGACTGCTTGTAAGAGGGCCGCGGCTTCTCCCTCTTTTGCTGATTCTTCATAGGCTACTATAATAGAGTCAAACTGGTCAAACTGAGTTAGAAAATCTGCTTTCTTCTCGAAAAGCTGGATACTTGGAACGATATTACGCTTGCTTTGTTCTGCCGCTCCAAGGGTGATTTTTTCTAGTTTTTCAACCTTTTTACCCAATTTCTTGCCGTCCCACTTGGCAACTGACCAGTCAGCAGGGAAGGCCCAGATCTGGCTGGCACCCAGTTCCGTTACTTTTTGAGTGATAAACTCCAGCTTGTCTCCCTTGGGAAAACCTGATGCGATAGTCACTTGGATGGGAAGTTCGACATTTTCAGCTAATTCTTGGACCAACTCAAACTGACGATTTTCCACATCTAGCACGCGCGCCAAGCGCTTGATCCCATCATCAAAGACCAAGGTCACTTCATCCTCTTCTTTCAGGCGCATAACCTGAAACATATGCTTGCTGGTTTCCTTGTCCTCAATGGTAACCGGAGAGACTGCACTGCCCTTGACAAAATACTGTTGCATGCTAGCCTCCAATCACACCTGAAATATCCTTAGTCTTCTTAAAGACACAGGCATTCCACTCCCCTTGAATCATGTGAGTTTCAAGGAAAAATCCAGCTGACTCAGCCGACTCGCGCACCATGTCCCACTTGTCCTTGATAATGCCACTCATGATCAGGTAGCCTTCATCCTTGACCAAGCGATAAGCATCCTCTGTCAGATGAATGAGAATATCCGCCAAGATATTAGCCACAATCACATCTGCCTCAATCTCAACACCCTTGAGCAAATCTCCAGCTGCTACATGGATATTTTCCATGCCAGGGTTGAGCTCAATATTTTCCTGAGCGACACGAACCGCCACATCATCCAGGTCATAGGCGAAAATTTCCTTGGCACCCAGAAGCGAGCTGGCAATGGAGAGGACACCTGAACCAGTTCCCACATCAAGCACCGTTTCGCCACCACGAAGAACCTGCTCCAAGGCAAAAAGGCTCATCTTAGTGGTTGGATGCGTCCCAGTCCCAAAGGCCATGCCAGGGTCCAGCTTGATAATCTTTTCTCCCGCAGTCGCCTCATAGTCTGTCCAAGACGGCACGATGGTCAAGTCATGGGTGATACGAGCTGGCTCATAGTATTTCTTCCAGTTGTCTGCCCAGTCTTCCTCAGCCAAGGCAGTCGTGCCCATCTTGACCTCTCCCAGATCCATAAAATCAGTCATTTCTGCCAGACGAGCCTGCAAATCTGCCTCAACTACAGCCACATCAACCGTATCAGGGTAGTAGGCTGTCACCACGATTTCTTCTTGCTGCTCGACTTCAGGGAATATTTCACCAAAACGGTCGACATTCCCCACATAGTCCATACTGTCTTCAATCGCAACACCTTGGGCACCTAACTCAATCAAGAGATTGGAGACCAGCTCCTCCCCCTCACGCTTCACTGTAACTTTTAACTCTTGCCATGTTTCCATCATTAAGATACCAAGCCCGTAAAACACAAAGCCAAAATAGGAAATTCTCTGAAGACGCTTGTGTCTAAGAGAAGTTTATCTTTTTGGCACAGTGTTTAGGGCGGGTTCAGTTTAGAAATGTAACCGAACCATCCTTTCTATTTGTCAATCAATTTTTTCATGTAAACCATATCCATACCTTCTTTTTCAGGCTCGATATGGGTTTGACGGTAGCCATTTTTCTCATAAAAGGCGACCATGCCCGCATCCTGTAATACCGTACACAAATCCCACTGTTTAATCGTTGGAAATTCCTTTTCCAGTAATCTCAATCCCTCAGAACCATAACCTTTTCCTTGATACTGGGGTAAAATCACTGCCGTTCCCAACCAAGCCTCCGTCAACTCTTTATTGGTCTGAACTCGTAAAAATCCGATATTTTCGTCCTTTTCTTTCAAAAAGTAGTAATAACTATTGGGACGCTCAACCAATTTCCACTTGATTCGTTCACGATCCTCTAGGTAGGGATCATACTCATCTTGATATTTCTCATAGACAGCCTTAAAGCTAGCCCTTTGAATTGCAATTACGGTTTCTAAATCCTCTGCTCCTGCTCGGACAATCTGAATCATACTACTACCCCCAAATACACACTCTCTCAACTAGCACTTCTATGCTCTTCCACACGCTGTTTTACTGACCCTTAAATTCTTCAGTCACATCTGTGTAGTGTTCTTTCATTGCGCTATGAATCTGCTGTTTAAAAATACCAAACATAAGATAATAAACAAATAGAACAATTCCTGCAAACAGTATCAAAAATAAAAAATATACTGAAAGAGGCAGCACGAGACCTCTATCACTCAGTAAGGGTATAACAAGCATTAATACCCAAATAACAGCCGTAGAAATCCCAGCTACTTTCATACCACTTTCTCTCTGCTTCTTTAACTTTAAATATTCCATATAGATAAATGTAGCTTCTTCTCTAGAATATTGTCCAGTTTTTAGTTTGCGTTTAACTTCCTTATTTAACGTCGTTGTTGCAATTGCAAAAATCATTTTATTTCCTCCAAATAATCCCTCACTCTATCCTGCAACTGGGGCACGACCTTATCTGAGCCAAGAAACTCCTCAGTACTCATCAGTTTGTAGCCCTGTCCTTCATCTCCAAATACGATACTGTCAAACTGGTCCTGTGTCAACTGACCAACTAGAAAGACGGATTCCTTCCCCTCAAAAATCATACTGGGATAGACCTTGCTCCAAAGTAGACAATCTTCGGTCAGATTAATTCCCAGTTCTTCATAAACTTCACGCGCCACGCACTCAAAAGGACTTTCATCACCTTCTCGTCCTCCACCTGGCAATTCCCAGGTATTAGGATATGGAATGTTTGATTTATCATCACGTAAGATAGTTAAGAGCTTATCACCACAAAAGAGGGCAATTTTGCAACCTGTAAAATCAGAAATTTCTATTTCCATATCAGACTCCTAATATCTCGGATAAGGATAAAATTCTCCCTCTTCCAAGCCAACCTTTCCTTCTTCAAAGACCTCTTGGTTCCATTCCATGACAAACTCCTCTGCTTCTGGGTCTTCCAAAAAGTCCATGAGCGCATCCAGCCCAACCTCTGCAGTGTCTTTGAGGAATAGAGAAAAATAAGCTAAAAATTCACGAGAAAATCCTTTCTTCGGCAGATAAGGGATAACTGTCAAATAGTCTTCCTCATTGACAGTTGACTTAGCAGGATTGTAAAAGAGTACCGCTTCTTCAAATAGGATGTCGTCTGATGACACCTCTCCGTCCTCGTCCAGCATCTCCACTCCAGCAGCATTTTGTGCTTCTAATAGAAAACTCACTTCAACCGCGTGATTGCGTTTGTCCCAGCTAATCTCAAAGTCAAAAGGAAAGTTCTTGTCCAACTCTTCCTCTAAAACATCTAAAAATCCGTATGTTGCCATTTTGTCCTCTTTCTATGCGACTCTTAAATCGCCCCGATTACTCGGAATTATGCTAAAATAGATACTACCATCTTACCACATATACATCAGAAAATCCATGTTAGAAAGGACTGCTATGCCTGACAATCTCGCGCTTCGCATGCGCCCAAAAACCATCAACCAGGTCATCGGTCAGGAGCATCTGGTCGGACCAGGAAAAATCATCCGCCGTATGGTGGAGGCCAACCGCCTGTCCTCCATGATTCTCTACGGACCTCCAGGAATCGGCAAGACCAGTATCGCTTCAGCCATCGCTGGAACGACAAAGTATGCCTTTCGGACCTTTAACGCGACAGTGGATAGTAAAAAGCGACTCCAAGAAATCGCTGAAGAGGCTAAATTCTCAGGAGGATTAGTCCTGTTACTGGACGAGATTCACCGACTAGATAAAACCAAGCAAGACTTTCTCCTGCCACTCTTGGAAAGTGGTCTGGTTATCATGATTGGGGCGACGACTGAAAATCCCTTCTTTTCTGTCACTCCTGCCATTCGTAGCCGTGTTCAGATTTTTGAACTGGAACCTCTGTCTAACCAAGACGTCAAAGAAGCGATTCAGATTGCTCTCACTAATCCTGAACGAGGTTTTGACTTCCCGGTGGAATTGGATGATGAGGCCCTTGATTTTATCGCAACCTCTACCAATGGAGACCTCCGTTCTGCCTTTAATTCACTAGATTTAGCTGTTCTCTCTACCCCTGAAAATGACAAGGGTATCCGCCACATCACGCTTGATATCATGGAAAATAGCCTACAACGGAGCTATATTACTATGGACAAGGACGGGGATGGCCACTACGATGTCCTCTCAGCCCTGCAAAAATCCATCCGCGGCTCAGATGTGGATGCCAGTCTCCACTACGCAGCCTGCTTGATTGAAGCTGGGGATCTGCCTAGTCTAGCTCGTCGCTTGACTGTGATTGCCTATGAAGATATTGGTTTGGCTAATCCTGAAGCGCAGATTCATACCGTAACTGCTCTAGATGCTGCACAAAGGATTGGTTTCCCAGAAGCTCGCATCCTCATTGCTAATGTTGTGATTGATTTGGCTCTTTCACCCAAGTCCAACTCAGCCTATGTAGCTATGGACAAGGCTCTTGCTGATCTCAAAACATCAGGGCATTTGCCCATTCCACGACATCTGCGTGATGGACATTATAGTGGTAGCAAGGAATTGGGCAACGCCCAAAACTATCTTTATCCCCATAACTATCCTGGACACTGGGTCAAACAAGATTACTTACCCGAAAAAATACGTGATCAGCACTACTTCACTCCGGAAGATACTGGCAAGTACGAACGGGCCTTGGCGCAACGCAAGGAAACCATTGATAAATTAAGGGACTTGTGAAATCCTTTTCAAATAATTGCATTTTCCTCTTGATTTTTTTTGAAAAAGTGGTATCATATAAACATAGAAACGCTGTGGTGTACGACTTCACACTTAAGTGTTGACCGACTATTTTTTGTATTATTAGGGAAACAAAAGTCTTCTAACAGCATGTAGGCCGTCTCACACGGAAACAGCTTCAGTTAGAGCGAGTTGCCCACCTGCTTAATTGCGCGGGTTCAATACAAACCGTGAAGTTTCGGCACCAATACAGCTTTTTATTTGCCTTCTTAGCTCAGTTGGTAGAGCAGTAGACTCTTAATCTATGGGTCGCAGGTTCGAGCCCTGCAGGGGGCATCTAAATCAACAGGAAAAGTCTTGATTTCAAGGCTTTTTTTCTTATCTGTTCTACTTTTGTTCTACCAACGGATACTCACTTAAAAGCTGTCGTATAATCTGATGTTCTTTTTCTTTCTTCTCTTTCAAAAGATGACCATACGTTTCTGTCACCTGTTTTATATTTTTATGGCCCATTACATGAGCAACTACCCAGATATCAATTCCTTTTGCAAGCAACATACTAGCATAAGTATGTCTAATACCCGTAGCAGTTAAATTATATGGAAAAATTTCTAGTTTTTTTAGTAGCGATTGTAAACTTTGATTTACTGCGTTATTACTAGGAACTCCATACACAACATCATAGAAAAGGAAATTTTCTTTTTCCTTAATACCTTGATTCTTATAGACAATCTTTTGTTCTTTCTTTAATAATTTCAAAACCTCAGATGTTTCTTCATCTATAGGCACATCTCGAACAGATGTATCCGTTTTGGGTGGTCTCCATTTATAATTATAGTAGCGCCTATAAGTGTGGATGACTTGATTTTCAAAATCAATGCAATCCCAAGTTAAACCTAAAATCTCTCCAAAACGCATCCCTGTTTTAAAGGAAACAAACAAAAGATAAGGAATCACAGATTTACTGTAATTAAGATGACTTTTTAAATGAACTAGAATCTTATAATAGTCTTCAATATTATCAATATATTTTTCGTCTGTTGTCTTGCTTTTCTTCATCCCTGAAATAATCGCACCATCCGTAAAATCAACTATATCTAATTGGTCACGTTGAGCAAACTGAATGACTTTTCGGATTTCTGAGTTTAGTCTTGCTACAGTATCTTTTGTAACCCTCTCAGCATATGAATTTAAAGCTCGTTGATATTGACTAAAACGAATAGAAGTTGCTGGTCTATCTTGAAAAAGTTCCTTTATCAAGTCCCCTCTCTTCTTATGCTTAAAAAGTGTTGATTCACTTTTTCCAAGTGGTCTTACAACAACATCAAACCACTCTTCCCATAACTCATATAAACTGGCTTGCGAATTAATTTTTGCACCTGACATCAACTTTAATTCAATAGCTAAAGCTTCTTTTTCTGCTTCCTTCTTCGTTCTGAAGCCGCCTTTAGATGCAACAAGTTTTTTGTTATTATCTACAATTCTATAATCCCATGTGCCACCTTTTGTACGTTGTCTAAAAGTTGCCATTAGTTACCTCTTTCATTAGATAACCAAGGTTTTTGCCAAGGTTATTATACCATAATTTCTCTAAAGTTTTCTTCAAACCATTGTTTTGTTTTACTGGCTAAAAAGAAATAGCGTCCACCTTGGTTCTCAGGATATTTAACAAACCCATTTGGATTTAATTCAACATCAATTTCTCTACGAATTTTTGGATTATACAATACATTATCAAGAAGCCACGGCCTTGAAACTGATAACAACATAAGCAATTGTTTTAAAGTCATATATTTACCTTTATCCGCCCTGCTCTTCAAATCATCATATTCATCACGATTAACGATAACATGAGAATCAGGAAGTTGTATAACTACCCCTTTTAAATTGACAACCAGTTTATCCATCTTATTTCCCCACTACCTCAAATCTATTTTTTCCTTTTTTCATCTTCTTGTTTTTATAATAAACTGACAAAGAATCGTCTAGAAAACTATCAAATGGTATTTTTGATAATTCTGTAGCAAATTTATTTAACCATAAATCTACATCTTGATTCGGATTATAGTGTCGTTCATATTCTTGTATCAAACGAATAATGAATTTATTTCTTGATTCAATCCCCCAAATCCTCTCAACTTTTTTTAGAAGTGGAAAAAAACCACTTCCTTTCATCATGTGAGAGATTGTAGACATTAAATCATTATTCCTACTAGATAGCGACTTCAACCCTGCGTATAACGATTGTGTATGCTCAAGATACTTAGTAAACTCAATTGGTTTGTTTATCTCAGCATCATAAAATGAATACTTGTCAATCATTTTATTTGCAACTAGTTCTCCTAACTCCTCTTCATTATTCACAGTCAATAGTTGCTTCAAAATCTGATTAGAAAAGTTTCCTCTATAACTTGCCTCAAACCTAACCCACGAATTACAAAGAGTCAGTAAATGTAAAAACCTTCCATGCTTATCAAGTTGCTCTTGTTTTTTGTTATAAACCCTCAATAATGCATTACTATTCTTCTTTTTTGAACCAAAGTAGATAGTGTTAACTACATTATCTACTTCAGTAGCAACAATCTTAGAAGTGTTTTTTATCCCTCTATGATTTTTTAAAATAATGCTACTGCCTTTAATCCCCCTATATAACTCATCAACACTCATATCAAAATTGAAATAGTCAATCGCCAGATCAATCCTACTTATTCTTAATTCCCAGTAAGGTTCATCAAGTAGTTTAGACATCCCATGCACATCAATACTTTCTCCAAAGTACTCTTTAAAAGTATCGCGATAGTATGCTAATGCTGAGGCAGAAAATTTTATAACTATCCCCATCACAAAATTTGTCTCATGAAATGCAATTGAAAAATAGTGTGGTAAGTTTTTAAAACTAACTGCATTTGTATAGCCTGCAGGTGGTGTAGATACATTTATTACCTCTCCAAATAAACTGTCTAATGACAACTTATCAATTACTGTACCCACTAATTCAGTTGCAATCTGGTACCAGTGTGAGGGATAATCACCAATTGTGTCTTCTGTTGGTTTTATCACAAATGTTACTTCATCAATAGAAGCAATCACAACAGGATTTCTCTCTCCCGTATTACTAGCTGAGTCCTGTTCTTTTAAAACGTCTACAATGTTAAATATACTCATCTTATAAATCCTCTCTTATCTTTAATTACGGAACGGGGGTCATTACATGTCCCCCTACTACTCGGCAGAGCCGAGCGAGGCAGTGAGACATTCTGCTTCGCCACAGGCTACTCAGAGTCAACTGCCTCACTACTCTTATACATACCCTCTAAAATCTTGCTCTGAACTTTAGCTATATTATAAATCGGAACAACTATTTCTTTAGTTGCTTCTCCAGAACTGATTAAATAACCTTTACCTCGACTCTGTCTACGATTGACTACATCTTTATCATCACTTAGTAACATATTTAATACTTCTTTACTGAATGACCCCAGAAGTAGAATATTATGTATATTTTCTCTCGACTTACCAAAGTATTCGGCATCCGGTCTTTGCTGACTAATCCAAACATGGATATTAAAGGACCTGCCAAGCATCAAAATTCTTGAAAGTTGTCTAATCCTAATATCACGTTCCTTCTTTTCTAGCATCGTAAAATACGCACTCATCTCATCAATAAAACATATGATTAGACTTTTGCTTTTGTCTTGTCCAGACTGTCTGTTTTTCAGCAAAGTATCAGACACAAAATCAAAGAATAACCCTACTCTTTCAAATCTATAAAAATGCTCTTGCTTCGCAAGAAATGAAAACTCCAAATCTCCTTTAAAGTCTGCTACAACTAACTTTGCAGAGTTTAAAACTGCTTTTGCAAGCAATAACTGACTTGCGTATGTCTTACCACTTCCACTTGAACCAAATACAGCTAAATGTGGTTTTTTTAGATCTATCGAGATAGGAAAATAAATTCCTCTTCTCAACAACTCAGCATCTAGTACAGCATTAATTACCGAAGTCACTATCTTCTACCCGCGCTATTTTCTCTTGTTTAGCCTTATATACATCTAATTCTTTCTCGAAAGAATTAGCTTCATTCTCATTAACAGCAAGCAAAAAACGTATAAATAGATAGTTTACATTATTATACTCGGCTACTGCTACTGATTTACATAAAAAGATTTCCGCGTTTGTTGATGTCATACCATGACTTTCAAGGAACTCTGACAAATAAATACTTATTTGAACTTCAACTTCATTAGAGTTGAAATCTTCAACATTTGAATCTGTCATACACACTAATTCAATAACTCTTGCAGTTTTTTTCTTGCTCGCTCGAACTACTTGCCAGTTTTGAAAAAGATAACGATTTTTAGAGTCTGAATCCAGTCTACTTACAATTTGTTTGAAACACAGAGAGAGTTTGCTAGTATCATAGTAAACTTCTTCTGATTTTGTACTCAAACCAAACCACACAACAATCGGTAACGCTATAAGCAGTAAAACAACCATTTTAAATAAAAGATCCAAAATAGCTGGTAAAGCATAAATAAAGCTAATTAATAAAGCTAACGACACAAGAATTAGTAAAAACTTCTCTAACTCTGTACGTTTTTTGAAATAATCTACTGCTACTCTATACTTATTTTTAAACATATTAAGTACCTCAGCTGCCTTGAGAGACTTTTACAGAGTCAGCCTTAATTGACAAAGAAGCACTATTACCTGAGCTGTACGCAGTAATTGTAGCATTTGAAAGTGTTAACGTAACTACACTATCCAGATACTTAATAAAGTCGCTAGCATTTACATTCATAACTTTAATTGAATGTGTTGCAAATCTTCCACTTGCTGTACGACTACCAATTTGGAAAGTCGCACCAACAATACTACCTGAATTATAATCCTTAGTGTCTGAGACACCTAGCAACATGCCAACTGTTTGTAATGTTAAAAACTCCATACTTAACACTCAATTCTATCTCTATTCATTAACATTTCTACTAATATATGTAGAGAATCACATATTAGTGAAAATATTGAAATTACATAGCTCTTCTATTTCATTTTAATCACATCCTTTTAATAAAACTTGAAAAACACTAAATGCTTTTTACAAGGTTATTTTATCTCAAAACAACAAAATGATTCGGTAAAATAAAAATTTATTTATCTAAAAATATTTAGCTTATCTTCCCTATCATTTAATCTAGATTTTCTTATAATCCAAACATTTATCTTATTTAAAGAGAAGAACGACTTAGCTAAATCACATCATTCCCAGAGAGATTGTAAAACATCGAATGTATTTCAATAAGTTTATTTTATACGATAACAAGAATTAATTTCGGTAAAATAAAAATTTATTTATCTAAAAATATTTGGCTTATCTTCCCTATCATTTAATTTAAATTATGATACACTAAATAAAACAATAACAAAGGAGCATTAATAATGAATGATATAGAAAACCTGTTTGATAAATTTTTACTAGATAGACGTGAAAAAAGTGACTATGAACCTTTGATTAATCACTTTCTCAATAAGAGACTTCAAAAGAGTAACCATCGGAGTTTAGAAAATGACGAATTATTTACAGAATTTGTTAAAAACAAAGGTATTTTCACTACTATAATCAGAATACAGCGAGAAAAAGAACATAAACATATTTCGAGAAGTGAGTTTCTAAAAAAATACTTTGGAGATGATGCTCCTTATGATGAAAAAACATTATACAATTGGATTAAATTTTCTAAAAACTACCAAAATAAATTTAGAAAAATCAAAACACCTGAAGTGTATATAAAATATATGCCTAATATACCCGCATCTTCCAAACTCTTCGACGAATTTTTAACCTATAAAACATGCTTTATTGACTTAAAAAAATATTTTTGTTCTAGCAGAAGAAAAGACGCATCAGAGTTACTGCAATCTTTTTTTAAAGAATTAGAACCAAGAAATTTAAAAATAATATCCAAATCTATTTCTCAATGTTCTGCTGAATTACCTGGAAAAGAGCTAACACTGCATGACATCATATTTATTGATAGCATCAGTCGGATAGAAGTTGATTTAGATTTTAAATCATGGACTTACCTAATTGATGGATTAATTAAAAATTTTGAAGATGATTATACGAGTGAAGATTTTAATAGTACATTCTTAAATAAAGAAAAATCACTAGATACAATCTATAAATTTTTAAACACGCTTCCTGAATGTTCTGTTTTAACCCTATTTGAAACAATTAGTATGGTTTTTGATCTTAAAAAATACCTAAAAATTGAACTAAAACCAGAACAAAGGAACAAATTACCTAAAGAGGTAAGAACAAAGAGATTCTTAACCTCTAAGGTAATCAATCAAATAAATAATACACTTAAAACAGAAGTTAAATTACCTGTACCCACTGAATTACTTATAATTTTGAAAGAACACTTACTTACTGTTATTGAAATCGAAGAAAATATGGAAAATGCAGAACATTAAAATTAATGATACCAAATAAAAAGTACATAGCTTACACTATGCATCAATTCCCACTAAATTCAACAAAAAAGAGAGCCACCGCTCTCTTTCTTTTTATCTATTATATTTTCGTTTTCCTACCAAAGCTAGTAGTCCAATACTTGCCCCAAGCACTGCTAAGAGATTCGATTCTTTCGTTCCAGTATTTGGAAGTTGTTTCTTAGGCTCTACTTTTGCATTTGTAGCTTTCGCAGGAGCGTGATATGTTTTATCTTCTTTAGTTCCTACCGTTACTTTCTCTGCTTTGTAATCAACCACATTACCTTTACCATCTACAACTGGTACTGGTTTATACCCCAAGTGTTCAAGCTCTTTACGTTTGGCATCTGCAAGAGCTACCAAGCGTTTTGTTTCTGCTTCTTCAAATTTAGCTTTGGCAGTTTCATAAGCAGTTTTCGCTTGGTCTGCTGCAAGGCTCTTAACTTCGTAGTCTACTTTGGCTTTATTTTGTGCTTTATAAGCACCTTGAAGTGCTTTTTCTGCTTGTTCAAGTTCTGCTTTTAGATCCGCCAAACGAGTTTTCGCACCTTTAAGGTTTGCAAGCTCTTTTTCGGCTTGTTTAACTTTAGCTTGAGCATCTGTAAGTGCTTGTTCAGCTTCAGATACCGCTTTAGATTTAGCTTCTGCTGAAACTTTCATTGAGCCCAACTTAGCTTGCTCAATTTCCAAAGCCTTATTTGCTTGCCCAAGGCTGAACTTAGCGATATTTGCACGACCACGAGCGCTTCTTGCTTCAATTTCTTTTTGAGCATGTGACACTAGCAAGTTGTTTACCAAGGCATTTGCATTAGCTAAATCAACAACTGCTTTGTCATGACGAGTTTTAGCACGCTCTAAGTAAGTTTGTGCTTTAGCAAGAGGACTACCTTCTTTTTTCAATGCGTTCAACTTAACAGTTGCACTACGCAAAGTTGAGTTAGCTTTTTCCAAGCCTTTGTCTGCTGCTTCAATTTGCTCACGGACAGCGCCTACTGCTTTTGCAGTATCTTTCAAACGTTGAACTGCATCAGCTACACGACGTTCAAAAACTTCTTTCTTCAAAGGATTCTCAATAGGAGTTGTATCCCAAGTTGAGCCATTTGTAAGTGAGCTACGGACAGAAGTTAGAAAGTGCGTAGTGTAGAAATCGTCCGTTTTGCTCTGAGCAACCCCACCAAAGTAAGCTGTTTCACTAGGTGAGTCGAATTGAAGAACACCTTGGGTATGAGCATAGTCATTCTTAGTTGAAATCAACTGTACAAAATGATTGTACAAAGTTTCTTTCATTTCACCCAAAGTCTTACGGTAAACACCATCTTCATCATCAAAATCATGTGAAGCAAAAGTAGTCACAGAGTTTTCATAGTATTGTCCACTACGTGCTTCTACTTCTGAATCAGTAGTAGGCATGTTATACTCTTTGGCAACCTTGTTGATACCCTTAGCATAGTGTCCTGAACCACCTTTTTTACGGTATTCTTGTCGCATACTATTTGAATAGTTTGCTTTTACATATTCATCTGCAATCTTTTGAGCAAATTCCAATGAAGTTTTAGATAGAACTGCATCTGGGAGTCCAAGTTGTTTACGAGCTTGGTTCAACAAGTCAGCTACAAAGTAATTCAATTCGTCACGGATTTCTTTAGGTAGATTGTTGATGTCATAGCGAGTAGTATCTTCCAACTCATTTTTCGTTTGAACATACTTGTTGTTAGCATTTGCAACTTGTGTACGAACAACACGGTTATACAACTCAGTTGTACGTTTGTTACGCTCTTCAGTAGATAAAGCACTGTTGTCAGCAAGGTTATAAGCAATCGTATCTTTTACTGCTTGTACAAAATTAGAATCAAGAGTAATTTCTGGAAGATGTGTAGCACGGATTTTACTGTTGTAGTCACCTGCTTCATCATACTCTTTATTTGCTTTTTTATAAGCAATCTGAGCATTAGCTTTTGTTTGTGTTAGGTCTTCAATTTCTTTAGTTGAAGTAGCAATTTGAGACTCAGCATCTTTTACAGAATTTTGGTACTCTTGTTCTTTAGGTTTAGCTTCTTCAACACGTTTTTCGTTTGACTCTACTGAACTTTTAGCATCTTGTTCTTCAAAACGAGCATCAGTTTGAGCTTTACGGGCTTCTGGGAGCTTAGTATCGTTCAAGATAGCTTCTTTCTCAGCAGCTTCTTTTTCTGCCTTTTCCAAAGCACCTTTCGCTTCATCTACTTCAGCTTGTTTAGTAGCAACTGCTTTTTCTTGCGCAGCTACTTCGTCAGCAGAAACAATAGTTGCATTTTTAGCAGTGGATACCCCTTGCTCTGCTTTAGTAACTTCACCGTTTGCAGTTTCCACACTTTGTTCTGCTTGTTTAACTTGCTCTGTTGTAGGCAACTCTTTTTCAGCTTTTTCTACTTTTTCTTGTTTTTCTTTTACAGTAGACTCAGCACCTTTAACAGCATCATCTTTTTGCGCTACAGTTTCTTTTGCTGAATCAGCAACTGCTTGAGCTTGTTTAGCAGTAGCATCAAATTCAGCAACTTCTTCCTTTGTAGGAGCTTTCACTTCTACTGGTTTTGGCGCTTCTTTCTCTACCAAAGCTGGTTCGGTTCTAGCGTCTGTTGGAAGTGGTATTTTAGTCGTATCTGCGTGAGCAGTTCCGATTGTGCCGACAAGACTTACAGTTGCAATAGCTGTTGTTGCGATTAGTTGTTTTTTCATATTAATCCTCATTATATTTTTTTATAACTTCATTATATCACATTTTACAACTTTTTAAAGTTATTTTATAAAAATATAACTATTTAAAGTCTAAAAAAGACAGTCGTTTGTCTGTATTATGTAAGTAGCGAGGTAATAAATGATAAATAACAAAACCAACCTTCAAGATTACATCTCTAAAAGAATCCGTCTATTACGTTTAGAAAAAGGATATACCCAAGAACAACTAGAAGAGATGGCTGATTTGGGTACAAATTATATCTATAAATTAGAAAATCTTTCAACTAACTTAAAGATTCAAACTCTAGAGAAGGTAATGGAAGCATTAGAAGTAGATTTAGATACATTCTTTGATATACAATTGAAAGAAGAAGATCCAAAAATTACTCTACTTGTTGATGAATTAAAAACTCTTCCAGCAGAACAACGTTCCCGAGTCTTAGATGCTTTGATACTCATCCTCAAAGAAGTAAGATAAAAAATGTTCTACTTTTGTTCTACCTTTTATTTTCACATACGATTTAGAGAGTGGCAAAACCTTGATTTATCAATATTTTTGTTACTCATTTTTACTTATTTTAACTCTAAATCGACTGCAGGGGGCATCTAAATCAACAGGAAAAAGCCTTGAAATCAAGGCTTTTTTGCTTGTCTAAGCAAGATTTGCCCCACATTTTTTATGAACTTCCTTTCCAGACATCTTTAATCTTATGACACTCTTCAAAAAAATTTTAAAAATTAAAAACAAAAGTCTTGCTTTTCTTTTTAATTGTGATATACTTGTTCTTGTATCGGATACAGGTTTAGAAAGGGGTTCATATGGATACAAAATTCTCAGTTGCTTTACATATCCTAACCATGATTAGTGAAAGCAAGGATACCTTAAGTTCACAAGCTCTGGCTGAGAGTGTTGGTACCAATGCTAGTTACATTCGTAAGGTGATTGCCTTGTTGAAAAATGAAGGTCTGATTCATTCCCATCAAGGAAAAACGGGTTATCAACTCAGTAAGTCTCCAAAGAAAATGACTTTACTTGAGATCTATTATGCAACTCAAGAAATCAATCATATTAGTTTATTTCCTGTTCACCAAAATAGCAAGCCTGATTGTCCCGTTGGAAAACATATCCAAGGAGCAGTTTCACCGCTTTTCGCTAGTGCCGAATCTCAACTAGAGAAGGAATTAGAAAATCAAACTTTAGAAGATGTCATTGACAATTTATATAAACAAGCCAAACAAGTCCGGAACTGATTTGATAGCAAGTCAGTTTTTACTCGAAACAACATATACTTGTATTAGATACAGGTATATGAAATCAAATCAAAAAGGAAAAGAGAAATCATATGAAAGTCGCACAACACACTACTTATAACAAAAAAAATATCACACTCAACATCACAGAAATCGCTAAACCAAGTATTACAGACAAACAAGTCTTGGTCAAAGTCACCGCAGCTGGTGTCAATCCACTGGATAACATGATCTCACGTGGTGAGGTCAAGATGATTGTTCCTTACAAGTTCCCTCAAACTGCTGGTAATGAAGTCGTGGGTATTGTTGAAAGCATTGGTAAGAAGGTTAACAACTTTCAAGTAGGAGATAGCGTCTTTGGTCGTTTACCACTTGACCATATCGGTGCCTTTGCAGAATACGTAACTGTCGATAGCCAGGCTCTAGCCAAAGTACCAGACTATCTATCTGATGAGGAAGCTGCTGCTGTTCCTCTTACTGCCCTAACCATTATGCAAGCCTTAGAACTCATGGGCGCTCAAGCTGGAAAAACAATCTTTATCTCTGGTGGTACTGGAGGAGTTGGTGGAATGGCCATTCCGATTACCAAAGCCAAAGGTTTGAAAGTCATCACTAATGGGGCTGGAGATAGTGCTGAGCGTGTATTGAAACTAGGAGCAGATCGTTTTATCGATTACAAGACAGAGGATTATACAAAAACGGTCAGTGAGGTGGATTATGTACTCGATACCCTTGGTGGGGCTGAAACTGAAAAACAAATGTCTATCATGAAAAAAGGGGGCCACCTTGTGTCTCTCCGTGCTATGCCAAACGGGGACTTTGCCAAACGTATGAAGCTACCAAAATGGAAACAGATGATTCTCGGCTTAGCTGGTCGCAAATTTGATAAGATGGCAGAAAAATATGGTGTTCACTATCATTTCATCTTTGTAGAAAGCAACGGTGCTCAATTACAAGAGGTAGCTGACCTTTTTAGTAAATTAGAAATCATACCATCTATCGATACAGTTTATCCATTTGAAGAAGTAAATAGCGCCTTAGACAAGGTCGCTAACGGGCGCTCTAGTGGTAAAACAGTCCTCAGCTTTAAGAAATAAAAAGGAAAACATCATGTCGTATATTACTACAAAAAATCAATACATCACTATCCAAGGAAATCAAATTGCCTATCGCGAACTCAGTAAAGGTAAATCAAAACTACCTCTTCTCATGCTTGTCCATTTGGCAGCAACTCTTGATAACTGGGATCCAAAACTACTAGACTTGATTGCTGAAAAGCACCATGTCATTGTAGTTGATCTTCCTGGTGTTGGAGCCAGTCAAGGAAAAGTTGCTCCGACGATTCCTGGGATGGCTGAGCAGACGATTTCCTTTATCGAAGCACTAGGTTACGATAAAATCAATCTCCTAGGTCTTTCCATGGGAGGTATGATTGCACAAGAAATAGTCCGAATCAAGCCGAATTTGGTCAATCGCTTGATTTTAGCAGGAACAGGACCTCGAGGTGGAAAAGAGGTCGATAAGGTGACCGGGAAAACCTTTAACTATATGTTTAAAGCTGGACTCGAACGGATCGACCCTAAGCGCTATATCTTCTACAATCATGATGAACAAGGTAAAATCGAAGCCCTAAAAGTTCTGGGCCGAATGGGTATGCGCACCAAGGAATTTGCAGATAAAGACATGGACGTACCAGGATTCTTGACTCAACTCAAAGCTATTAAACGTTGGGGGAAGGATGCGCAGGACGACCTTGCCTTCATCACTCAACCAACCTTAATCGTCAACGGAGATAAGGATATGCAGGTTCCGACTGAAAATTCTTATGACATGCATGAGAAAATAAAAGAAAGCAAGCTCATTATCTATCCCAATGCAGGGCATGGTTCGATTTTCCAATATGCAGACGAATTTTCAAAAGAATTAATGGCTTTCTTGGAGGATTAATATGGGCAAAACAATTCTAATAACAGGTGCTACTGACGGTATCGGTAAGCATTTAGCAAAAAAACTGGCCAGTGAAGGCCATCATGTCATCCTCCATGGTCGCAATCCTCAAAAACTGGAATTGGCCACTCAAGAGGTTCGTGCAGTGTCCTTGAGAGGCCGAGTGTCTAGCTACTTGGCAGATTTTTCAAAATTAGAGGACGTTTATCGATTTGTGGAGGAAATCAAGCGAGATTTTGAAAGTATCGATGTCTTGTTTAACAACGCAGGACTATATGCCGGGAAAGAGCGAAAAACGAGTACTGAAAACATCGAACGAACCTTTATGTTATCGGTTCTCGTTCCCTATGTTTTAACAACTGAGTTAAGTCCCTTGTTAGAAAATTCGCCTGATGGCCGTGTCATCAATACTTCCTCCTATATGCATCGTTTTGCCAAGGTCAAGGATTTGGACTTTGGATTTGAGAAGAACTACAATCCTGGTTTAGCCTACAATAATTCTAAGCTCTACACTATTTGGATGACACGCTATCTGGCTAGAGAGTTCTTTTTAATAGGTTCAACCATCACCATAAATTCCTACCATCCTGGCTTGATTTCAACTAACTTGGGGAATGATTCCAGTGATGAAAAGACGAAAAAGTCTCTCTTCGGACGATTGATGAAGTCTCTTTCAAAAGATCTGGATGAGGGGATTGAAACAGGCTATTACCTCACCTTATCAGAAGAAATCACTGGTTTAACTGGCTCCTATTTTGATGAGAAGAAAGTGAAGGCAGTATCTGAAAAAGGATATGATTTTGAAAAAGCTCAAAAATTAATCGCTTACTGCAATGATAAAATTGAGATGTTTCAAAAAAAGTCCAAAATACCTTAATATTATTATGACCCGATCGCTTAGCAAAGATAATATCAAAACTTATCTACTATCTATTGCTAAAAAAATTTGCCCCGCTTTTGCCCCATTTTGAAATAATTACATTGAAAATCACTCAAAGTATATTCTAAAAATCACTTATATTTCAATATTTTTAATTACTTTCAAGATGATAAATCCTTCCAAATCCATTCATGGGGCATCTAAATACAACAGGAAAGGCCTTGATTTCAAGGTTTTTTTTGATACTTTTTAAGAAAATTGTTCTATTTTTTATAAGCACAGAATAAGCGAGTCTTCTTAAAAGGCTCGCTTATTCTTTAATATAGAAAATATTATTCTAATAAATTTTTAGTCAATTAACTCCAGTAAGAATTTGAAAAAAGGTACTAAAAAAGTTGAATAACTATTTTTTAAGACCTATTATCCCAGAAAAATCATTACGATTGGAATAACAACCACAAATAGAACTGTGCTCAAAGTGACCACATTAGTTGAAAACTCAACGTCTCCGTCCCCTTGACTAGCAAGGATTGGTAAGACTGCTAAAGCTGGCGCTGCCGATTGAACAACGAATGTCTTGAATTCAGCTGATGGCATACCTTTAGCTGTCAAGGCAAGAATCACAAACATAACAAGTGGGCCTAAAACAAAACGACCAACTAACGTCACAATAGTATCTTTATCTAAGGTAATGGTATTCAAACCTGCTTTAGCAAGAACAATCCCAATATAAATAAGGGATAATGGAGTAACAATATTTCCGATATACGTTAAGGTATTAGTCGCAAAAGCTGGCACCGGGATACGAAGAATCAAAAATACAAGTGCAACCAGAAAGCCTACTAGAGGGGCTGGCAACAATTTCTTCCAATCAAATTTTGTTGCTTTATTACTGTGCCCTGATTTACTATCGCTCGTCATCAAATAGACACCCAAGGTCCAAGTGGAAATGGTGTTTGTGATATAATAAATCAAAAAATAGGGTAGTGCTTGATCTCCAAAAAGAGCAACGTTTAACGGCAATCCAATAAAAATAGTGTTGGCATTGACAAAGGTATTAATCATGGTCCCGCGACGACCTTTACGAACCTTGAAAACAACAACAGCAATATAAGCTACGATATAGCCTAAAATAAAGGCTGCAAACGTATAGAGGAGGCCTCCGGATAGGCTGATCAGATTATCCAGTGTTAGATATTTCATCACTGATACAAAGATTGAAACTGGTAATGCCACATTCATAATCAGGCGAGATAAATTAGGCCCAAAATTCTCTGAAAACCAACCACGAACTTTTAAGGTATATCCGAGTACAATAATCACAATGATTGGAATAATGCTCTCAATAGAGGTGAATAAGATTTCCATAAGAATCCTTTCTTTATCATTAAAAAAGTGTACGAAGCCAGATAGAAGCCAGCTCTCGTACACTTCATCTGAGTGTTGTCTATTTTAAATTATTGATAGGTTGGATACCATTTCAAATCACGGACTGCTTTAGCCATATCTGTTTCTTGAGCACGTGCAAGACCTTGTTCTTGTGCTTTTTTAGCGACTGCTTCTGCTACTTTAATAGAAACATCTGCTACATATTTGAACGGTGGCAAAACAGGAGCTCCTGGTTGGCCTGGATTGACAATACCACTCAATGAATGAGCCGCTGCTCCAATCATTTCATCAGTCAACAGACTTGCTTCAGAAGCCAGCATACCTAGACCAAGACCTGGGTAAATCAAAGCGTTGTTCGCTTGACCAATCACGTAGTCCACACCTTTATAGGAAACTGTACCAGCTGGAATTCCTGTCGCAACAAACGCTTTTCCGTCTGACCACTCGATCAAATCTTTGGCACTTGCTTCTGCGAGCTTTGTAGGATTGGACAATGGGAAGATCATTGGGCGTTCTGTATTTTCACACATAGCTTCTACGATTTCTTTGGTGAAGGTATTTGGCTGAGTGGAAGTTCCCACAAGAATCGTTGGTTTAACCGCCTTCACTACTTCAAGAAGGTCTGTCAGTTTATCCGCGTTGGCAAAATCAGAACGTTTCTTAGCAAATGGTTTTTGTTCCGGAGTTAAGTCATCCATATCATCAAAGAGAAGACCTTGTTTATCCACCATAAAGAAGCGTTTATAAGCTTCTTCTTCAGAAAGGCCTTCACTGACCATTTCACGAAGCACACGAGAGGCAATCCCCGCACCAGCAGTTCCACCACCATAGCAGAGGTAAACTTGATCCGTTAATTTTTCACCTGTAATATCCAATGAACCAAAGATACCTCCAAGGGTTACGATACCAGTTCCTTGGATATCATCATTAAAGGTTGGAATTTGCTTCCGGTATTTTTCAAGGATGTTGGCAGCATTTAAGCGACCGAAATCTTCCCAGTGAAGGTAGAGTTTAGGGAAAAGACGTTCTGCAGTTTGGACAAATTGATCGATAAAATCATAGTAACGATCACCACGCACACGTTCGTGACGATTTCCTAAGTAATTAGGATTGTTACGCAATTCTTCACGGTTGGTACCTGCATCAATGACCAAAGGAAGTACCATTGAAGGATCGATCCCTGCAGCTCCAGTATAGACCATCAATTTCCCAACAGAAATATCAACACCATTCGTTCCCCAGTCTCCAATACCAAGAATACCTTCTGCATCTGTCACAACAATGAGACGAATCTCACGATCCCCTGCTGCATTTTTCAAAGTGGCTTCAATATTTTCAGGATGATTGATATCAAGATATCCCGCATATTGTGGATCTACAAAGAGATCACTATAGCCTTCAATGGTATCTGCAATGGTTGGATCGTATACAATTGGATTGAATTCCTCCAAATGTTGAGAAAAGAGGTAATAGAAAAGAGTCCGGTTCGTGTTAAAAATTTCCATTAGGAAAAGACGTTTTTCCAAATCATTGGCTTTTGTTTGCATTTGTGCATAAGTTTGCGCCGCTTGTTCTTCAATCGTTTGAACATACGGTGGCAGTAAACCAATAAGACCTAGTTCCTTTCGCTCCTCTAAGGTAAAGGCAGTTCCTTTATTGAGGAAAGGGTTGTTTAAAATATCATGTGCAGTCATAATGTGACCTCCTTATTAGTTTATTCTATTATAACACTTTTTGCTTTATATGACACTTTGTTATATATATGATACAATATAGATGAATCACTGAATGAAAATTTAGACGACGCCCCTTAAAATGACGGAACTTCAAGCAATAACAAAATAATAGATTTGTCCATTCCTTACTAAATAGTTCTGATCATCTTTTTAAAAAGCGAGATTCTTTCCACGTTTTTAGAAAGTTATTCCCATCAAAAAATTCAAAATAAGTTTCTTATAACATACGTTGTTTTGTTTAAGGTGTTAATTTTGTTATTTAAAACTTGTATTCTGGTTACATGAAAACAAAACATTATTTACAACGGTATATAGCGCAAAAGGTCAAATATTTGCGAAAAAAACAGAACATGAGTCAAGAGGAGCTGTCAGAACGGGCAGACCTTGGATTAAAATACATCAATCAATTGGAAAATCAAAATGTGAATCTGACCATTCACAGTCTTGAAAAAGTCATTTCTGCTCTTGAGTTAACTCCTGAAGAATTCTTCAATTTTGATTCACTCGAAGCATCTTCAGATCCTACCGACAGCCTTTCACTTAAGAGAGTAAACATGAAAATTAAACAACTTCCAGTTGGAAAAAGGGAGAAGTTCCTAAAGATTTTTGAAGATCTTTTAGATAGCCTTTAATTGTCCTCTGACTCACCTTAGATTGTAACAAACAAAAAATCATATAGTCAAATTAGCTATCACGGATAATTTTTGCTTATCCATGTCTGTCTATTTATAAGAGGGAGCCCAATGAATCTTAAGGACTTTTATTATTTTCTTGATCTTAGTCAACAGCAATCCTTTACTGGGGTTGCCCAAAAACACGGGATCAGCCAACCATCCGTTTCCTATGCGATTAAACGACTAGAAAAGGAATTTCACTGCCAATTAATTGTGCACGATCCTTCTCACCGTACTTTCAAATTGACGCCCCAAGGAGAAATCTTGCTACGACATATTCAAAAGGTCTTACCTGAGATTCAAGGGGCAAAAAAAGAGATTCTACGGAGTCTCTCTCAATTCAATACGATTGGTTTTCCACCAATCATCATTGACTATCTTGTCCGAAAACAACCCGCCTTTATCAGTAATGTTGCAGCTCTTAAAAGTATCCATCCTGTTCAAGAAGGATCTGTCGAACTTTTGGAATTACTTTCCAAAGGAGATCTAGATGCTAGTTTTTTGGGGAGTTTGGAACCTATTAAAGACCATCGCTTCCAGGTAAGAGAAATGGCCAAACGAGATCTCTTCTATATCCTTCATCACAACCATCCACTAGCCTCAAAAAAAGTATTACAATTTTCAGACGTAATCGATGAAGATTTTATCATTCCAGATGAGCACTTTGTTCATTTAAAAGCCTTTGAACAGTTGAATGAGCGTTATCACCATAAGGCTACTCCCTTCTTTCAGACAAATGATATTCAGCTCCTAAAACAACTTCTTCGTAAACAAGTTGGAATTAGCTTACTAGCAGATCTTGCACTAACAGATGGTGAAAAAGAACTGATTGCGATTCCAATGGCAGAAAATGAACGGATCAGTCTTTGCGTTTCACTAGTTGAACCGAAGGAAAGTAATCTCAAACCGGAGGTCATCCAATTCTTTGAAAGATTACTAAACTAGTCGCTGTCTTTGTTCCTAGTGCTAATGTAGAAACATAAATAAAGTGACTAGCTCGTATTTTTACGGATAAAAAATATATTAGAAATACCGATAAAATAGGGATTCCTACAAATTTGTAGGAATCCTATTTTCTTATTTTTAAATAAGAAGATTTCTTATAAATTCATGCAGGGGGCATCTAGATACAACAGGAAAAGCCTTGGAATCAGGGCTTTTTTGCTTGTTCCGAACAAAAACATGACAAGATTTTAGGATATTCTGAGTTTAGTATAGATAAAATTCTTTCCTTATAAAATAAAAAACGCTATCTAGCGTTTTTTGTTATTCTTAGTTACTCGTCTAATCGAATAAACATCATTGCGTTAAGCAAAGAGATGAGAGCGACTGTATTGACATTATTAGAATAAATCAATCTCTTATTTTCAATAGGAGGAATAATAAAATTAGAAATAATGATGTCGTATGGTGATTCTTTTAGAGACTCAAGGGATAACTCTAATTCACTCCAAACTTCCAGTTCAAAATTGTTACTGCAATAGTAAGAAAGTGTCTCTGCTACTGATTTTGCATGATACTGATCAAAATTACTCATAACCAAAACCTTTAATTTAGGTTGATTTTGTAAAAGGTTTAACACTAAGTGTTTGCTATGGGTGATAAACGTATAGGTCAAATGATTGACCTTCATTGAACTACGATCCATATCCAAAGCCTCTAGATAGTGTTCAATTCCTTCCTTCACCTCTGAAACAAATCGAGGGAAAATATTTTGAAAGTTCTTGATTGTATTGCCTTTTTGATCAAATAAGATAAACTCTGTTGATAATTCCTGGCGATGCAGATGTGCCGTATTGTGCATATGCCAAATCAGATTGTCCTTATTGTCTACTTGAAGATTATACTCTCTTGATACCTTATCCACTAAATCTTCCAATAACTGATACGATTTTTTTACATAGCTGTCAGTTTTTGCATAGTTCAAGAATAATTCTTCATCTATGAAAAACATTTTTTGAAAATAGGATACAAATAGTTGACCGATCACTTCTTTATTCAGTGAGATCTGATACTCAGAATCAAAACTCGCTACAATCTCGTTGATTCCTTCTGCCTGCATAAACGATTCCAACAATTGGTTGTTAAAAGAGTCTCTCTCAACTTCCATGAAATGACCAAACTTTATGCGATATAAATTTGTAACCAGAAGTAATTTTAACATTCTATGAGTTGATAAATTCATCGGGAAAGAAGTTGCTTTATAGACTAATTCCAATAATTGAGACAAGGGTTCTTGAGAAAAATCTTCAAAGGGCCATTCAAGGAAATAATATTTCTCTGAAAAATACTGGGCAAAAAAGTAACGGATATCAATCTCATTTCCAGTGATTCGAACTGGATTGAGGCTAATTTCAAAACGGTATTGTTTCTTAATAATTTTATTAATATGACTGATGATACGGTAAAGAGAGGAAGAACTGATATAAAACTCTTTGCAAATACTATCAGTATCACATCCTTCATTAAAGAAGATAAATTCTAAAATTGAAAAGTGGGTTGAATGCTTAAAAAAATGATGATAGACCATCTCAATATCACTATCATCGGTATTAATGATACGGATGCCGTTTGTTGAGGAATGAAATATCAAGTCAGGAAAGGAAGACCTGACATGGGATAAGTCATTTTTTACAGAACGTTCTGTACAGTGCAATAATTCTGCTAGTTCTGAAATATGAAACCAGCGTTTGTTTTCAAACAGTAATTCTAATAATTCTAATTGTCTGTGACTTTTTTTAGATAATAAATCTCTCATGGATAGCTTTTCTCTCTTTATAATAAACTGAAGGATTGTCTTTCAATCTTCATGCAATTATACCACATGGAGTCCATTTATCCTCTTACAACGACTTTTGCTTGTCATAAAAAGACTAGTCTAATCCCTTAGAAACCCAGTAGCATCAAGATTTTCTTATTTATTTGTATCTAAAGTGCATTTTTACGGTACGTAATTCAAGACAAACTATTATGTTTCCAAGTTGAGATAGTATATAATTAGTTCAATCAAAGAAATTGACTCTTTGATTTAGAAATAGAAAAGGAGGATACACTATGTTGTGGTCCATTATTGTAGGAGGTCTTATTGGTCTCGCCGCAGGTGCAATCACTAAAAAAGGTGGTTCAATGGGAATAATTGCAAATATCTTTGCAGGTCTTATCGGTTCATCTGTAGGACAATCTCTTCTCGGAAGCTGGGGACCTTCATTGGCTGGAATGGCTATTATTCCATCAATCGTAGGTGCAGTGATTGTTGTTGCAGTCGTTTCATTCTTATTTGGTAAAAAATAAGCTCTACCTAATAAGAAATTAAAAGTAATAAGCCATAATTTTGAATACTGTAGACGGGTAAAATTATGGTTTAAAGCTTTTCATTTGAAAGGATTTAATATGTCAAAATCAAAGAAAATACTGTTACTTATTTTCTGTATCTTAATCTTGACTATTTTCCTTCCTATTCTCATAGATTATCATCAGGTCAGTGATTTAGATATCCACTTATTCAGTTGGAGAGAACTCTACGCTGAATTTCTGATTGCTAGATATGTCTTTTGGGGGACACTTGTCCTATCTGTTTTAGTGTTAATTTCAATGCTAGTAATACTCTTCTATCCTAAACAGTATTTAGAGATTCAATTAGAAACTCAAGAAGATACATTAAAACTAAAAAACTCAGCTATCGAAGGCTTTGTTCGATGTTTGGTCATTGATCATCAGTTGATCAAAGAACCAACAGTCCATGTAAATAGCCGCAAAAATAAATGTTTCGTTACTGTAGAAGGAAAAATTCTTCCTTCAGACAACATCTCAAGCCGATGTCTAGTCATTCAGAATGAAATAACTCATGGATTAAAGCAGTTCTTTGGTATTGAACGTGAGGTAAAACTTGAAGTTAAAGTTAAAGAGTATGAACCTCGAAAAACGACCAAAAAGACTGTTAGTCGTGTAAAGTAAGGAAGTAAAAATGGAATGGTTTAAAAAATATCAGTATCCAATTATTGCAGGTTTAGTAGGTGTTATTCTCGCTTGCTTTATCTTATCCTTTGGCTTTTTCAAAACACTCTTTGTGTTAATCTGTGGAGGCTTAGGAACATTTACTGGATATTATGTTAAGGAAAAATATTTAAATAAATAAAGGAGTCTCGTATGTCAAACGTAGATAAATATGTAGATAAAAATGTAGAAAAAAAAGATGTTGCTGTTGTTTCTCAAGATGTTAAAGGGGAACTCACTTATGAAGACAAAGTGATCCAAAAAATCATTGGTCTTTCACTTGAAAAAGTACCTGGACTTTTGGATGTTGATGGAGGATTCTTCTCTAATCTAACAGAAAAAATTATCAATACAGATAATGTCACTCATGGTGTCAATGTTGAAGTTGGGAAAGAACAAGTCGCAGTTGACTTGAACGTTGTTGTTGAATACCAAAAGAATGTCCCTGCTTTGTACAAAGAAATCAAAGATGTTGTCGTATCACAAGTTACAAAAATGACTGATCTAGAAGTTGTTGAAGTCAATGTGAATGTTGTTGATATCAAAACAAAGGAACAGCATGAAGCAGATTCAGTTAGCCTTCAAGACCGAGTAACTGACGTGGCTTCTTCAACAGGAGAATTTGCTTCAGAACAATTTGAAAAAGTGAAATCTGGTATCGGTTCAGGTGTTGCTACTGTTCAAGAAAAAGTAGGCGAAGGTGTTGAAGCCGTTAAAGGCGAAACAAAGGAAAATGCTCGCGTACACTAATTCATTTAGTCTAAATCAATCAATTTGAAGGAGGCAGAATCATGTCAACAGAAGAAAAATTTAACCAAGCAAAAGGCTCCATTAAAGAAGGTGTCGGCAAAATGATCGACGATGAAAAAATGGAAAAAGAAGGAGCAGCTGAAAAAGTTGTTTCTAAAGTAAAAGAGGTTGCTGAAGATGCTAAAGATGCTGTTGAAGGTGCTATTGAAGGTGTTAAAAACATGCTTCACAAAGACGAAAAATAAGCCTAAACGGTAATCGACCTTTTTATATATAGTAGTCAAAAAGAGGACCGCAAATGTCCTCTTTTTTTGTACATCAGATTCTAAACACGTTTCCAAATTTTCGTTAAAAGAAATTCTTAACAGGAAAAGCCTTGGAATCGAGGCTTTTTTGTTTACTTAAAATAATAGCTCCCTTTTTAAAGAATGAAAATTGAAAAGCTTACACACTACTAGACTGGCTTATTTATCCACCACCTGAGCTTCAAATTGGGCTAGCTGGTTGTCTACATTGGTAATGGTTATCGTGTAGGGCTTGTTATTGGTGGCATCAAACACTTTTTCACCTTGATAACTCACAACAACTCCATCTTTTTCTAAATAAATATCTGGTTGCTTGTTTGAAAGTTCTTCATCCTCCTCATCGAAACCATGGCTTTTTATAATTTTTTGTCCCTCTACTTCATAGTAAACATCACCATTACTCTCACTCCAAACACTTGAGCCAGTTAATTTAATTTTACTTGAATCGTTTTTCTTCAAGATGAAGATTGAATAGTATTTCAAATCTTGTGTTCTGGGATTTACTCTCAAGCTGACGGATTGACCTGGTTGAAGAGTGTATTTACCATAGTTCAGAACGAAAAAGACAAACCAAACTAGCAGCAAACTATACAAGACTCCTATAATCATTCGTGAGCGCCTACTTTTAAACAAACGTAAAAGTAACACAAAAGAGACAATGAAGAGCAATTCTGTAAACATTTTATCCCTCCTTTCTAATCATCGTTGACACTCTGAACAGAGTCTCGCTTCCATTTCTCACTGGTAGCATCAACCATACAAAGTCTGATACATCTTGTCTAGAAAAGCTTTCAACTCTTTTTGAACAACCTTTAATAGGCGTTCTTCTTCTGCTTGAGAGATGTTCACATCTTCTTTTTTTTGATTACTAATATAAGAATAGTAACTACGTTTTATGGTTAATTGATGATCTAAAATATAGTAGGCATCTATTTTTTCCTCATTTACCATTGTTTCAAATAAAACAGAGACTTCATCCCTGCCAGGATTCAACATTTTCAAATCAATGTCTCCTTTTATCCCTATGGAGTCAATTCCTCCATCCAAGCGGATAGCACCGTCGGGAGGAACAATATAGCCTGCTTTTCGCATGTCAGACGCATATTTCCCTGAATCCATTAAACGTTGTAAGACAGCTATACTGTCCTTTTCTTCAAAGGAAGTCTTTAATTGGAAGCGTTCTTGGTGGTTTTGATACTGAAAATAAAGAGTAAAACCAACAACTAAGGCAAGTACAGAAGCGAGCAAGATTCGTATTTTTCTAGGTCTCGACATTTTTATCTCCTCTATCTTAGAAATCATAGAAGTCTTGTTTCTAACTTTGAAAGATAACTTCCTTTTCCTTGAAAATCCTTGGGACTCTAGCCCCATGTGACTGCTATCTCCCCTTTTTCATGATGTATTTTCGTATAGGTGTTTCAACCATTTGAACGATTTCAAATCCTGCTTTTTGGTAAAGCTTGTAAGCTGTTTGATTTGCCTCGTAGACATTTAGAGAAATAGTGTCTATGTCTTCATTTTCAAAGGCCAAACTAACAAATTTCCTTAAAGCCTGGCTACCTAAGCCCTGCCCCTGCTTCTGAGGGTTGATAAAAAATCTCCCGATATGAAGATTTCTCTCTTCTAGCCTGATTTTCTGGATAAGCCCGACAAACTCTTGTCCATCAAATATTGAAAAGATTCCTTCCAAATCTTGCAAGATTTGAATTGTTAAGGGAAAAGGAATCATTGTTCCCATCCATTGTTCTTGAAAGGATTTGCCAAGGGAGTTGGACCATTGGCATACGTGCTGAGCATTTTCTAGGCTCATATTTTCTTCAAAACGAATCATCATCTTGACCTCACCATCTTATCAATGTTTCTTTATTATACTACTTCTTCTATTTTTTACGAATAGATAAGTATGATTGATTTTTATTTTTTTCTTGTCGGGAGCATTCTCGCTTCTTTCTTGGGTTTGGTCATTGACCGTTTTCCTGAGCAATCCATTATCCGACCAGCTAGTCACTGCGATTCCTGTCAGACTCGCTTGCGACCGCTAGATTTGATTCCTATCCTTTCGCAGGTGGTCAATCGCTTTCGCTGTCGCTACTGCAAGATTCGTTATCCATTCTGGTATGCCCTCTTTGAACTCGGCTTAGGAATCCTCTTTCTAGCTTGGTCTTGGGGCTGGATTTTCTTGGGCCAAGTCATCCTAATCACTGCTGGCTTGACCTTGGGCATCTACGACTTTCGCCATCAGGAATATCCCCTACTGGTCTGGCTGACTTTCCACCTAATCCTCATGGCTTTCTGTGGTTGGAATCTAGTCATGGTCTTCTTCATTATCCTTGGAATCATGGCTCATTTCATAGATATCCGCATGGGTGCAGGGGATTTTCTCTTTCTGGCTTCTTGCGCTCTCGTTTTTAGTGTGACAGAATTACTCATCTTGATCCAGTTTGCTTCTGCGACGGGGATCCTAGCTTTTCTCCTGCAAAAGAAAAAGGAAAGACTTCCTTTTGTGCCTTTCCTCTTACTTGCTGCGACTATAATAATTTTCTATCAGTTCTTATTAGTTTGTTGAATTGGGAACCCAAAGCTCAACTTCTGCATCCATGGGATTACCGTTTAAAAGTATTTCTAAGATAATTCCATCATTGTAAAGCGAGCTATATTCTCCCTCAAAAAAGTTATCCTCCAATTTATCAAACAAGAGTCTTGATTTATCACCACTGGCTGAGCTTACTAAATAATCTTTCTCTGGGACAAGAATGCTTTCGTAACCTGCCACAACATTATTTGCTGCAACTCCTGCGTAGTATTGTATACCATCTTTATGAGGAACTATCAAAGCATAGCCTCTTTTATCTATGGAATGGGGCATCAATTTTCCTAGCATTTCTTCTTTAAATAACTGAGTATAGAATGCCGTTTTCTCTTTAGAATAGTGATGTTCATGAACTGTAGTTCCTTCTATCAAAATACTCTTGCCAACTAAGGTAAACGATGGTTTAGTTTGATGTTTCATTATATGAACTCCTTTCTTTATGGTATAATCATAACAAAAGTAATATGACAACTATCTGTCATATTTAAGGAGAAAATTATGAAAATCGACCGTCAAATGGGGATTATTTCTCATTTAGTAAATAAACGAAAAACAACAGCTAAAGAATTATCAGAACTTTTTAAAGTCAGCACACGAACTATTATGAGAGATATTGATGATTTATCTCTTGCAGGCATTCCTTTTTATGTAATGAAAGGAAAAAATGGAGGCATTTTTCTTATGGAGGACTTCCAAACTGATAAACCTCCCCTGACCCAATCCGAAAGGCTTTCGATCGAATCTGGTTTAAAAAGCCGTTATCAAGTATTGGAAGATACCTCTACTTTCAATGCTATATTGAAATTAAATGCTACCAATACATACTCTGATTTCGAAATTGATTTGTCTCTATCTCAAGGGAACTTGGAAATCCGAACTTTGATTTTTAAGTTATTGGAAGCTATCAGAGGTAGAGTAAAAATAAAATTTTCCTATATTAATTCACAAGGACTGGTGAGTCAAAAAAATTGTGAGCCTTACCGTATTGTCTATAAGGACCGAAGTTGGTATATGGATGCCTACGATACTGATAAAGCGCGTTTTTCTGTTTTTAAAGTTGCTAGAATTAGTGAACTTACTCTCTCTGATACTTTTTCAAAAAGACATTTTACACCACTTCCCTATGATGGTGGTACATGGATGAATGAAAACAAAGTACCTGTCATCCTGCATGTCCAGAAAATTGTTCTTGATCGATTTGTGGAACTCTTAGGCTATAATGCCATAAAACCTATTAATAGCGATATTTACGAGATTATTTATCCGTTAAACGACAATGATTGGGGATACAATACCTTGCTTGCTTTTGGAAAATACATCACTGTTATATCTCCTAAGCATTTCCTGAAACATTTCACCAACTATATAGATACCATTCATAAGCAATACCCAAACTAATAATCAACTGTCATTCATGAACTTATACCCTCAAAAGAAAAAGGAAAGACTTCCTTTTGTGCCTTTCCTCTTACTTGCTGCTTGTTTGGTTATTTTTGGTAAGCTACTGCTTGTTTGATAAAGTCCTCAATCGGCTCTCCTTGGTGGAGAGCTTTTACAATTTTCGAACCGACGATGACGCCATCTGACACCGCATTGAAGCGTTCTACATCAGCCTGGCTAGACACACCAAAACCTGTCAAGACTGGGATGTCAGCTACTCGATGCAATTGCGCCAAGTGCTTGTCCAAGTCTGCACGGTAATTGCCTGATTTCCCTGTTACCCCATTGATGGCAACAGCATAGACGAAGCCTTCAGCTCCCTTGATCAACTCTTTTTGACGGTCGAGTCCTGTCGTCAAACTAACTAGGGGAATCAAGGCGATGTCCGTGTCTGCCAAAAAGGGCTCCACAAAGTTGGCATGCTCATGAGGCAGATCTGGAATGATCAAGCCCTTAACTGCTGTATCTGCCAGGTCTTTGACAAATTTCTCCACACCGTACTGAAAGAGGGGGTTGAAGTAGGTCATGATGACAAGTGGGATTTCTGTCTGAATGGTTTTCAAAGTTTCAACCAAAGCCTGGGTAGAAGTCCCATGAGCTAGACTGCGCAAGCCTGCTTCTTCGATCACAGGTCCATCTGCAACAGGGTCTGAAAAGGGAATGCCCACTTCAATAGCTGAAACACCCAAATCTTCTAAAAAGTGGATTGTTTCAGCGAGACCATCCAAACCTTTTTCATGGTCTCCAGCCATGATATAGGGAACGAAAATTCCTTTTCCAGTTGCTTTGATAGCATTCAATTTTTCTGTTAGTGTCTTAGGCATGAGCTTCTCCCTTCTCTGCTGCATCTGCTTCCAAGCGGTCTTTGACTTGAACCACATCCTTGTCCCCACGACCTGATAGGCAGACAATCATAGACTTGTCTGGGCCAAGTTCTTTAGCCAATTTCACCGCAAAGGCAATAGCATGGCTAGATTCCAAGGCTGGGATAATCCCTTCCACACGAGACAAGAGTTGGAATCCTTCCAAGGCTTCCTCGTCTGTCACAGGAACATAGCTGGCACGTTTAATATCGTGGTAGTGAGAATGTTCTGGACCGATACCAGGATAGTCCAAACCTGCTGAAATAGAAAAGGCTTCTAAGATTTGTCCATGTGCATCTTGGAGCACATCCATAAGCGAACCGTGGAGAACACCCGGACGACCCTTGGTCAAGGTAGCTGCGTGATGCTCTGTATCCACACCAAGCCCTGCTGCTTCAGCCCCATACATTGCTACTGACTTATCTTCTACAAATGGATGAAAGAGACCGATAGCATTAGAACCACCACCAACACAGGCTACTAGGGCATCTGGCAAATCTTGACCTGTCAAGTCACGGTACTGTTGTTTAGCCTCTCGACCGATGACACTTTGGAAGTCACGAACAATTTCTGGGAAAGGATGAGGGCCCAAGGCAGAACCAAGGATATAGTGGGTATCGTCGATATTAGCCACCCATGAACGAAGGGCTGCATTAACTGCATCCTTGAGCACGCGCGAACCATCTGTCACAGCCTCAACCTTGGCTCCCAAAAGCTCCATACGGAAGACATTGAGGGCTTGGCGTTTGACATCTTCCTCACCCATATAGATGGTACATTCCATGTTAAAGAGGGCTGCAGCTGTTGCAGTTGCCACACCGTGCTGACCAGCACCAGTTTCAGCAATAATTTTATTTTTGCCCATACGTTTAGCCAGAAGAACTTGTCCCAAGGCATTGTTAATCTTGTGGGCCCCTGTATGGTTGAGGTCTTCCCGTTTGAGGTAAATCTTGGCTCCGCCGATATGCTGGGTCAAGTTTTTTGCGTAGTAAAGGGGAGTTTCACGTCCCACATACTGGCGCAAAAGTTGGTTTAATTCCTCTTGGAAACTTGGGTCTGCCTGACTTTCACGGTAGGCCTTCTCCAACTCCAAAACTGCTGTCATCAATGTTTCTGGGACGAAACGTCCGCCAAATTTTCCGTAAAATCCATCTTTATTTGGTTCTTGATATGCCATTCTTTGCCCTCTCTATAAATCTTCTAATCTTTTCCTGATCTTTCTGTCCATCTGTCTCCACTCCACTCGATACATCTACTGCATAGGGAGTAAAGTGTTGAATTGCTTTTGCTACATTGTCTTCCTTAAGCCCACCTGCTATAAAGAAAGGCTGAGCTAATTCCGTCGTATCCAGTTGACCCCAGTCAAAGGTCTGTCCACTCCCAGCCACAGGGGCATCAAAGAGGAGATAATCCGCCTGAGAATGAGGCACATGACCATTTCCATCCACCTGCACGGCCTGAATACTGCTACAAGGCAAATCTTCAAACAACTCATCTGCCACCTGACCATGAACTTGAACCAAGTCCAAGCCAACTTTGTCAATCGCTTCTAGCAGTTGAGCTCGACTTGGTGAAACAAATACACCAACCTTTTTAACATTAGTAGGAATGAGCTTTGCCAGCTCAGCGGCCTCTTCCAAGGTCACCTGTCTTTTACTCGGTGCAAAGACAAAACCGATGTAGTCTGCCCCTGCTGAAACGGCTGTCTCTACCGCTTCTTTGGTCGATAATCCACAAATTTTAACCTTTGTCAATCTGCAACTCCTTGATTCTCTGGGCTACATCTTCTGCCTGCATGAGAGCTGTTCCCACCAAAACTCCGTTAAAGTATGGTGCTACACGTTCCGCATCCTGCCCTGTGAAAATGGCAGATTCAGAAATGTAATAGCGACCTTCCTCAAAGTGCTGGGCCAAGTCTACACTAGTCTGCAAGTCGACTTCAAAGGTGGTCAAGTTGCGGTTGTTAACCCCAATAATCTCAGCACCCAGTCTGTGGGCCACTTCTAGTTCAGCTAGATTGTGAGTCTCCACCAAGACTTCCAAACCTAACTCTGTCGCGTAGTCATACAGTTCCTTGAGGCGTTCTTCTGACAAGGCTGCCACGATGAGCAAGATGACTGTCGCCCCTGCATTCCGAGCTCGGATGATTTGCTTTTCATCGATGATAAAGTCCTTGTTGAGTGTCGGAATCTCTACCTGACTAGAAATCTCTCGTAGATAATCCAAATGCCCTTTAAAGAAAACTTCATCTGTCAAAACCGAAATCATCACTGCGCCGTTCGTTTCATAAGTCTGGGCCTGTTGTACAATATCCACATCGAGATTAATATCTCCCAAACTAGGGCTAGCCTTCTTGACCTCAGCGATTACCTGTAAACGGTCTTGGTGATTCTTCAAAAATGCTGCCAAGCGATAGGTCTGGCGCAAGGGCTGGATTTCCTCTAGCTCCATTTGCTTGACCTCACGCGCCTTCTGCTCCAAAATTCGTGCTAAAAATTCCTGACTCATTTTTGGTACTCCTGTAACAGTCTGAGTTTTTCAAGGGCCTTGCCACTAGCAATCACTTGACGGGCCAAGGCAACTCCTTCCTTGATATTAGCTACCTTACCATTGGCATAGAAACCAAGACCAGCATTCAAGACTGTCGTTTCCAAGAATGGACTTGGTTCGTTTTGAAGAACGCTGAGCAAAATTTCTGCATTTTCCTGAGCATTTCCTCCTCGAATGTCTTCAATAGCGTAGCGTTCCATCCCCAAATCCTCTGGAGTAAAGCTTGATAAGGTGATTTCTCCATTTTCAAGAAGAGCAATCTTGGTTGTTCCGTTCAAGCCAGCTTCATCTAGCCCTTCTGGTCCAGCAACCACGATGGCACGTTTGCGACCCATATTTTTCAAAACCTGAGCGGTACTTTCTAGCAGTTCTGGACGACTAATGCCAAGCAGCTGTGTTTCCAAGGCCATTGGGTGAATTAGTGGACCAGTCAAGTTCATAATCGTTGGAATTCCTAGTTCCAAACGAGCTGGCATGATGTATTTCATAGCTGGGTGCATATTTTTGGCAAATAGAAAAACGATGCCAGTTTTATCAAAGACCTTACCAAGCTCAGCTGGTTTGAGATCTAGGTTGATACCCAAGGCTTCGAGGACATCTGCAGAGCCAGATTTAGAAGAAATTGAACGGTTACCGTGCTTGGCCATGTGAACACCGCCACCAGCCAAGACAAAGGCTGCAGTTGTAGAGATGTTAAAGCTGAAAGATTTGTCTCCACCTGTACCACAGTTGTCCATGGCATCATGGATTTCAGTTGGAATATGTTGAGCATGCCCTCTCATGACTTGGGCAATGGCTGTGCGCTCTTCAGGTGTTTCCCCCTTCATCTTAAGGGCCAAGAGGAGAGAAGCAATCTGCGCCTCTGTTACACGTCCAGTAACTATACGCTCAATGACGTCCGTCATTTCCACACCTGATAAATTTTCAAATTTTGCTAGTTTTTCAATAATCTCTTTCATCCTAGTTTCCTCACTTTACAACATTCTCGATAAAATTCCGAATAGAAGACAAGCCATCTGGCGTTCCGATACTTTCTGGATGGTACTGGAAGCCATAAATCGGCAGGGTTTTGTGTTGAATTCCCATAATGGCCTGGTCATCAGTCGAACGAGCTGTCACTTCAAAGTCTTCTGGCATTTCTTCAATCAAAATACTGTGGTAACGCATGACCGCACGCCCATCCTCAATGCCTTGATACAAAACAGATGGGGCTTCAAAGCTGATATTGCTCTGTTTCCCATGCATGACTTTTGGTGCCAAACCTAGCTTCCCACCAAAGACTTCTCCGATGGCTTGGTGCCCCAAGCAAATCCCTAGAATCGGTTTCTTGCCTGCAAAGTCACGAATCATGTCTTCCATCTTTCCAGCATCAACTGGCCAACCAGGACCAGGAGAAAAGACCAGGCCATCTGCTTTTTCAGCTTCTTCATACAGCTTGGGACCATCATTTCTCAAGACTTGCACTTCTGCGAAATTCCCAATGTATTGCGCCAAGTTATAGGTAAAAGAATCATAGTTGTCAATCAATAAAATCATAGTCTTAGTTCTCCAATTCTAGTCATAGATTTAGCCTTGTTAATGGTTTCTTGGTATTCGTTTTGGGCAATAGAGTCATAGACAATCCCTGCCCCAGCCTGCACATAGGCTATTTGATTTTTGAGAATCATAGTTCGAATAGCGATAGCGAAATCCATATCGCCCGTTGCAGACAAGTAGCCGATTGCTCCTGCATATACGCCACGTTTTTCCGTTTCCAATTCATAGATGCGTCTCATGGCCCGAATCTTTGGTGCTCCTGAAACTGTTCCAGCTGGAAGTGTTGATTTTAAAGCATCCATAGCAGTGAGTTCTGGAAGCAAACGCCCTTTCACCACGCTGGTCAAATGCATAACATAGCGGAAGAGCTCCACTTCCATATACTTGGTGACTTGGACACTGGCTGTTTCAGAAATGCGGCCAATATCGTTACGCCCCAAGTCTACCAACATCCGATGTTCTGCTGTTTCCTTCTCATCAGAAAGCAGGTCTGTCGCCAAGGCCTTGTCTTCTTCATCCGTAGCTCCTCTTGGTCGCGTACCTGCAATCGGATTGGTTGTCACGATACCGTTTTTGACAGAAACCAAACTTTCTGGACTAGCACCGATGATTTGATAATCCCCAAAATCATAGAAATAAAGGTAATTGGATGGATTGGTCACGCGAAGATTTCTGTAGAAGTCAAATGGATTTCCAGTAACCTCTGCTGAGAAACGCTGGCTGAGCACGCATTGGAACATATCACCATTACGAATCAAGTCGCGAGCTGTTTCCACCATTTCCTCAAACTTCTGAGGAGCGATATGCGGTTTGAAGTTCAGCGGAGATAGATCCAAGTCTTCAAATTCATTTGTAGCAGGAATGCGTAATTCCTCCAGCACTTGATTCAAGGCTTTTTCCAACTCTTCTTGACTACGCTCGCTATAAAGAGCATCCTCTATGACATGAATTTTTTCTTTCTTGTGGTCAAAGACCATATAACTCTCATAGACAAAGAAATGCATGTCTGGCGTTCCAATGGTATCCTCAGGGATTTGGCCGATTTCCTCATAGAGCGAAATCATATCGTAACCAACAAAACCAATAGCTCCCCCACCAAAAGGGAGGTCTGAATGGTGCTGGCTCTTATGAGTCACTTCATAAAGGAAATCCAAGGGATCCCGATCAATCACTTGCCCATTTTGATAGAGGACTCCATTTTCAAACTGAATCTCAAAAACTGGATTATAGGCTAGGATAGAAAAACGAGCGGTTTCCTTGTCTCTCGGAATACTTTCTAAGATCACCTTGTGTTGCCCCTTTAGGCGCATATAAGCCAAGATTGGTGATAAGACATCTCCATGAATGATTCGTTCCATTGTAATTTCCCTTTCAGTTCTATTTTTAGTCCGTGGCGACTGTATGAAAAATCCCCACGCAAAATAACTTGCGTGAGGACGAAATTCGCGGTGCCACCTCAATTATAGGATTTCTCCTATCTCTCATTCCTGTCTCAGAACTTTCCTATAACAGCCTGTGCGATAAAGGGCACTCCCTTGAGAATTATGTTTTCTTCTCTTGTTTCAAATGGACCCAACCTTACAGCTTTCTCTGCTTGTTTCCAGCAACCACAAGCTCTCTGTGAGAGAAAGGACTGTAATTTTTCCATCTATTATTTTTTAGCTTCTAGGTAGTCTGCAATCGCAGCTACGTCCTTGTCTCCACGACCAGAGACATTGATGATGATAATCTCATCCTTACTTAGTTTCGGTGCACGTTTAACCGCTTCTGCGATGGCGTGCGAACTTTCAATCGCTGGGATAATCCCTTCAGTCTTGCTGAGAAGGAGCAAGGCTTGAACAGCTTCTTCATCTGTTGCTGCTACGTATTCTACGCGGCCTGAATCTTTAAAGTAGGCATGTTCTGGGCCAACCCCTGGATAGTCCAAACCAGCTGAGATAGAGTAAACTGGCGCCAGCTCTCCGTCTTCCTTAAAGACTGCATAGGTCTTCATACCATCGACAATTCCGACACTACCCTTTGTCATAGTGGCTGCATGCTTGTCTGTGTCAAGTCCGTGACCGGCAGCTTCGACCCCAACCAATTTGACTTCTTCATCAGCCACATACTGTGAAAAAGCACCGATAGCATTGGAACCACCACCTACACAGGCAATGACGTAGTCTGGTAAACGGCCTTCTTTTTCCAAGATTTGACGACGAGATTCTTCACTGATGACCTTTTGAAACTCATGGACAATAGTAGGATAAGGATGAGGTCCTACAGCAGATCCCAAAACGTAGAAGGCTTCAAGGTCATTCATCCATGCTCCAAAGGCTGCATCGACCGCATCCTTGAGAGTTCGCGTTCCCGTTTCAACTGCGTGAACAGTTGCTCCCATCATCTCCATACGGAAAACATTGAGACGTTGACGCTCAACATCCTCTGCCCCCATATAGACATCACAGGCCATACCAAACTTGGCTGCAGCAGCTGCAGTCGCAACACCGTGCTGACCAGCTCCTGTTTCTGCGATCACTCGTTTTTTGCCCATACGTTTGGCAAGAAGGATTTGTCATAAAACGTTGTTGAGCTTGTGAGAACCAAGGTGATTAAGGTCTTCGCGCTTGAGATAAATCTTAGCTCCACCTAGGTGGTCTGTCAAACTTTCCGCAAAATAAAGCGGTGTTTCGCGACCAGAATAATCCTTCAAGTAATGGCGAAATTCTGCCAAAAATTCTGGATCATCCTTGTATTTATCAAATGTCACTTCCAACTCATCCAACAAAGCCTGAATCGGCTCCGGTACAAAACTACCACCAAATTGTCCAAAATAACCTTTAGTTGTCATAAAATTTTTCCTCTTTCCATATTAATCCGACTTTTTGTTTGCTTTTAGTAGTAGGCAAGGAGCTGTAGATAGAACTCAAGTTCATCAAAGCGACTCAACGCCCTAATAAAAGATAAACAAAATGACGGATAGAAAAAAGCCCACACACAGATTGGATTCTGTGTGAGGGCGTTGGTAACGCGGTGCCACCTCAATTATAAAGGGACTATTCCCCTTTACATCTCTGCCTTGTCTAACAACAAGTTGCACTGTAAGGTGTGCGCACCGAATTTTCATTGTTTCAAATTCATTTTTAAAATCAGCCCACTTTCACTACTTCCAACCACCTGTTCACAATCACCACAGGCTCCCTGAAGATCAAAAATAGTTACTTTTCTGATTTGTTGAGAATATTATATGCTATTGTCCTCTTTTTGTCAAGATTTTTTTATGATTTTTTTCCTGATCCGAGGATTTCTTCAGAAATTCTCACCAAAGTCTGAACGATGTAATCAACTTCTTCATCGCTTAATTTTGTATGAAGAGGAAGCGTAATTTCATTTTCAAAGAAAGCATAGGCTCTTGGATAATCTGCCATATCGAAACCAAGATTCTTATAGGCTGTCAAGAGAGGAAGCGGTTTATAGTGTACATTACTTGCAATTCCTGCTTTAGCCAATTCTTGGATGATGAGGTTGCGTTCTTCTAAACTTGCTCCTTCTACATGGGTGATATAGAGGTGGCGTGAAGATTCGACAGTATCAGTCTTGTGTGCCAGTGGGTGAATACGAGTATCCGCAAAACCACGATCATAACGATCCACGATGTCCTTACGACGTTGTAGCAACCCAGAGTAACGGTCCAATTGTACCAAACCAAGTGACGCCATGATATCGGTCATATTGCACTTGTAGGCTGGTGTAACGATATCGTATTCCCATGAACCCAATTGCATCTTGGCAAGAGCGTCTTTAGTTTGACCATGAAGGGAAAGGATTTGGAACTCCTTGTACATCTCTTCGTCATCAATCGCTGGATTGGCTTTCCAAGTGGCACTTCCTCCCTCAGCCGTTGTAAAGTTCTTAACGGCATGGAATGAGAAGGAAGTAAAGTCAGCGATCGAACCAGCTGGTTGTCCTTTATAAGTAGATCCCAAAGCATGGGCACTATCAGAGACAATCACGATACGGTTAAAGGCCTTTTGCCACTTACTTGAAGCAGTAAAGAGGTCCCGTTTTTTCTCCACGACTTGGAACAAACGGTCATAGTCGCACACAATCCCTGCAAGCTCTACTGGGATGATAACCTTAGTTTTCTCAGTGATAGCTTGCTCAAGTAGGTCATAATCCATCTCAAACGTATCTGCTTGGATATCCACCATGACAGGTGTCGCTCCTACGTGAGTGATGACACTACATGAAGCTGTATAAGTCATAGCTGGAACGATGACTTCATCACCTGGTCCCACTTCCAAAACACGTAAAATCAACTCAAGAGCTGCGGTCGCAGAGTTGAGGCAGACAGTCTTAGGTGTCTGTGTGTATTGAGACAAGCGGCGCTCTAATTCTTTTGTCTTAGGACCTGTTGTAATCCAGCCAGAACGCAGGGTGTCTGCTACTTCAGCAATTTCTGCTTCTGTAATATCGGGTGGTGAAAATGGAATATTGTAATTTGGCATTGATTTGCTCCTTTTATCTGTACTCATTTTCTCATGACTACTTTATTTTAGCACTTCAAACACGGTTTGAAACATGATTTTGATGTCTCCAAGGAAACTAAACTCTCGGAGATAGGCGAGATTATAGCGCATCTTTTCAGGAAGAACATGCTCTACATAGGCCTGGTCAACCGACAGACCTTTCTCTGTCATCTGACTGATGATCGTGTCCTCATCCTTGTAGTTGATGCTGGCTGGAGAGGTGATTCCTGCTGGCAAGAGCAAGGTCGCCATCATTTCAGGACTATACTGCTCGGTGTAACGTGGCACTTCAGGTCGTGTACCGACAAAGGACATCTCGCCTTTAAGTACATTGACCAGCTGAGGTAGTTCGTCCAAACGCACACGGCGAATGAAATTTCCCACTTTGGTAATACGGCTATCGTTAGCAGAAGTCACCAGACTTCCTTTTTTATCCGCGTCCGTCACCATAGTACGGAACTTCCAAATCTTGAACGGACGGTTGTACTGGGTCACGCGCTCTTGCTTGTAAATGACAGGTCCCTTGCTATCCAACTTGATCCAAATGCTCAAGATCAGAAAGACGGGAGAAGTCAAAACTAGCAAAAACAGGGCCAGAACCCAATCCAGGCAACGCTTGCAAATCAGCGAACCCTTCCTTTTAGAGACAAGCTGGTAGTAAGACTCAACCTCGCTTGATTGCATTTCCACGGGCAAGTCTTCCCATTTCAGCATGCTGTTTCTCCTTTGTTTTTATTATACTATTTGTCAACATTTTTCATTATACCACAAAATGGAAAAGGCGGTGCAAGAAATCTGTGATTTAGAGGAATTCTTCTTTAGGTAAGAGCCCCTGCCTGCAAGCTATACATCTTGTGATAGGTTTCTCCCAAGGCCAAGAGTTCCTCATGGGTTCCACTCTCGATGATGCGTCCCTTGTCCAAGACATAGATGCAGTTGGCGTCCTGGATGGTCGAAAGGCGGTGGGCGATAGCAATGGTTGTCCGCCCCTTTCTCATCTTAGCTAGGGAATCTTGAACCAAACTTTCTGTTTCAGAGTCAATATTGGCTGTCGCTTCATCCAAAATCAAGATTTTAGGCTGACTTGCGACTGTTCTGGCAAAGGCAAGAAGCTGACGCTGTCCAGTAGAAAAGCTCGAACCACGCTCAGACACAGGTGCATCATAACCCTGCGGAAGCTCCTGAATAAAGGAATCTGCATCCACAAAGACAGCTGCATCCTTTACTTGCTCATCACTAATCTCTTGATACATGGCGATATTGGACTTGATAGTCCCGTGATAGAGGAAGGGATCCTGCAAGACCAGACCGATGTTCTTTCTCAGTTCTTCCTGGCTGTAGTTTCGGATATCCACATCATCCAAGAGAACTCTCCCTGACTGAAATTCATAAAAACGCATGAGGACATTGATAATGGAAGATTTCCCTGAACCTGTATGTCCTACAAAGGCAATGGTTTCGCCCTTGTTAACTGAAAAGGAAATATCATCCAGAATCTGGTGCTTACCATCATAAGAGAAACACACATGTTCAAAACGGATATTGCCCTCTTGGACTTTGGCTTGCTCATCTTCTTGAAGAGGCTCATAGGTCCTCTCATCAATCAAGGCAAAGACACGGCCTGCAGATACCATGGACGTTTGAAGGGTTGAAAAGTTTTGCGTCACCTCAATCAGAGGATCAAAGAGACGATTGATATACTGGATAAAGGCATACATGGTTCCTGCTGTTATTCCCAGATAAAGCCCACGATAGCCAAAATAGGCCATCAAAACAGCGTAGCCTAGAAGTTTCAACAAACTCATGGCAGGACGTAAAAAGAGGGCATCCAAGGCGACAGAACGGTTGGCATAGACCAAGTGTTCTTGGTTGATTTCATCAAATTCTGCCTGAAGGCGCTTCTCTTGATTAAAGGCCTGGATAATCCTGATTCCCTCGATATTCTCTGCCAGCTTACTATTGATATCTGACAAGAGACTTCTGGTTTTCTCGATGATTTTCACTGACTTTTTCCGGTAGAGATTGACCAAAAGGAAAATCAAGGGAAGAAAGAGCAAGACTAAAGCTGTCAAACGAAAATCCAGCACCAACATGGTATACAGAGTTGTCAGAAAGATGAAAACTGCTGAAATAAAGCTGGATAAAATCCCTGAAAACATATCACTGATGGTCTCGGTATCATTGGTCAAACGAGAAACGATGGAGCCTGCTGGCGTCTTGTCAAAATAAGACATGCCGAGTTTCTCCATATTGGCAAAGGCATCGCGACGAATATCTCTGACAATACTGTAGGACACCCGCGCAAAGAGAAGATTTCCAACATACTGAACCAGAGTTTGCAGGAGATAAAGACCATAGTAGGCCAGCAAAACGGTAACGGCCAGTTGATTAAGATTGCTGAGGTACTGGTCGATAAAGTGGGAAGCCACAAGGGGAATGACACTTTTAATGACCGTCGTCGCGAGGAGAAAACTGAGTGCCAAAAAGGTCAGGAGGCCATAGGGCTTGAGATAGGACATCAAGCGCTTCAATACAGCCCATTGTTCTTTCTTATTCTGCATCTTCTTCTCCTTTCATTTCCAACTGCTGAGACTGGTAGGTTTGGGCATACCAGCCATCTAGGGCTAGCAGGTCTTCGTGCGTACCTCGTTCGATAATCTGTCCATTTTGCAGAACCAAGATCAAATCTGCATGGACGACTGCACTGAGGCGATGTGCTGTAATAATAGTTGTCTTGTCCTTCCGCGTCTCCTTGAGATTGTCGATGATCGCATACTCTGTCTTGGCATCCACGGCGGACAGGGAATCATCTAAAATTAAGATATCAGGGTCTAGAATCATAGCTCGACTCATGGCTAGGCGCTGCTTTTGCCCACCTGAAAGACTGACTCCTTTTTCACCAATCAACGTATCAAATCCCTGAGGCATATCTACAATATCTTGGTAAACTTGGGCTAGCTTAGTCGCTTCCTCAACTGCTGAAAGGGGCAAGTTAGGATTGCCAAAGCGGATATTGTCTAAGATAGAGGTCGCAAAGAGGAACTGGTCCTGAGGGACATAGCCCATGAGACTACGAAGGTCTGTCAGAAGATAGTCCCGAATATCATGACCATTTAGGTAAATAGCTCCCTTATCCACATCGTATTCACGCAAAAGGAGCTTAATCAAGGATGTTTTCCCAGAGCCTGTCTGCCCGACTAAGCCTAGGGTTTGCCCTTTTTCTAAACTAAAGTGAATATCCGTCAGTGTCTCCTCATTTTCAAAGGCAAAGCTGTCAATGGCATACTCCAAGCGCCCATTTTCAATACAATCTAAAGGAAACTCAGGGTCTTTTACAGGTGATTCCTGAGACAAAAGATCCTCAATCCGTTGGTAAGAAACCTTGCCTCGTTGAGTGATATTAAAGAGGAAACCAATGGCCATAAGAGGCCAGACCAACATATCCAAGTAGCTGATAAAGGTGACCAGATTCCCAACCGTAATCTGTCCCTCCTGAACCATCAAGGAACCGACCAAAAGGGTTAAAACATAGGACGAACCAACAAACAAGAGAACCATGGGGTCAAAGAGACTATCGTATTTCATGGTTTGGAGATTCTTTTGGAAGGTCAATTCATTTACTGCCTGAAAGGACTTCAACTCATCCGCCTGATAACCGAAAGACTTGGTCACCTTGATACCTGATACAGACTCCTGCACCTTGTTATTGAGTTCAGAAAAGGCAGCTTGTGACTCGCCAAAGGCCTTGTGGGTCTTTCTCCCTAGACGACTGGTCGCATAAGCCATAAAAGGCAAAGGCAGAATGGCAACTAAGGTCATTTGCCATGAAATGCTAAAAAGCATGGTCAGCAAAGTCACCAGCGCCGTGATGGAAGCATCCACTGCTGACATGACTCCTCCACCTGCAAGACGAGTTAAAGCATTGATATCATTGGTGGCGTGTGCCATCAAGTCCCCCGTCCGATAGGTCTGATAAAAGGCTGGCGACATTTTTGTGAAATGCTCAAACAAGCGGGACCGCATGATCTGCCCCAAACGATAGGAAGTTCCAAGGATATACATGCGCCAAACATAGCGCAGATAGTACATCCCAAAGGCTGCCAGCAGTAGATAAAATAGATTAAGAAAGAGGGCCTGCTGGGTTAATTGCCCCGACGTAATGGCATCAATCACCCGCCCCATAACCATGGGAGGAATGAGATTGAGGACGGAAACCAAGACCAAGGCCACAATCCCGACTAAATAACGGCGCTTTTCTAACTTGAAAAACCACCAGAGTTTTTGAATAATGGACATAAAATCCCTTTCTGATTGCAAATGGAAACCTGAGGCCAAGACTCAATGAAAATCAAAGAGCAAACTAGGAAACTAGCCACAGGCTGCTCAAAGCACTGCTTTGAGGTTGTAGATAGAACTGACGAAGTCAGTAACCTACATACGGCAAGGCGACGTTGACGCAGTTTGAATTTGATTTTTGAAGAGTACAAGACCCCAGGTTTTTCTTATTCATAAGTTACGACTGAGACGACACCCTTGTCATACTCAGCGATAAAGATATTGGCCACATTGTCATACCCTTGTTTACTGAGGTTATCAAGCAGCCATTCTTCGCTCCGACCAATGGTCTCCAAAATTTCAACTTGGATCACACCGTCTGTGACAACAGGATACTTGGGATTCTCATCTCCCATTTGGACTACGATGAGTTGACCGTTTTGCTCCTGCATAGCGCGTTTGACTTGTTTCATTTGGAAAATTCCCTGGCTACGGAGCTTAAGAGCTACATCCGCTGCTGATAAACCAACCGAACGGCAGGCTTCTGGATCAATCTTTCCATTTTTTATGAGCAGGGTTGGTTTCCCATCAATCAAACGTTTCACAAAGTGAACATTATTGTTCAGCCATTTGAGAGTCAAGACCAGAATGGTCCACATGATCAAGATGACTGCATACTGAAGGATGCTGATGGCGCTATTGTAAATCACCCCACCGATGATCCCCCCGAGTACATAGTTCTGAATTTGATCTATTGCTGAGTTAGGCGCTAGGTTACCCTTTCCGGTCACATTAATTACAAAAACCAGAGAAAAGAGACCCAAGGCTAGTTTGATTAAAATTTCGATATAATTGAGTGTCATTTGTTCACCTCCACCAGTTCAATTGCATCTGTTTTATACAATTCGACTTTCTCTAGCAGGTACTTGTCTGGCTCACTTCCGTTCAAGGCACGGTAATAGCGATCTCCGACCTTGATAAGTGCGCCATCAGTGTCGGCAGAAGTATTGACATAGACTTCTGACTTGTCTACTCCCAATTCTTTGGAAACAAGCTCGATGAAATGAAGTGAAGCTTGAAATTTATTATTAGATACTTGATTGTTTTGATAAGTTGTGATGCTGACCAAAAGGAGAGCTAATAAGGTCAAAGCTGAAATCATGACCAACTCACGAAATTTGGTCCCCTTTTTATCATGATAAGCCTTGAAAGCTAAAAATCCTGTCACAGCTAATAGGACAATCCCTAAACCAATCATGATGCCATTTTGCTGACCGATTTGGCTGAGGACATAGTCATAAGAATAGAATTTCATGTATTTTCACTCCCTTTCATAAAATCATTCTTAATTATAAACGAAAGAGGGTGATTTTTCAAACCATACGTTGGGGAAATGCGCCTTTTTTTGGTATAATATAGTCTGTAATCAGAATGAAAAAGGTAACTTTATGAAACTCATCTCATGGAATATTGATTCCCTCAATGCAGCCCTAACTAGTGACTCAGCACGCGCCAAATTGTCCCAAGAAGTCCTACAAACCCTTGTGGCAGAAAATGCTGATATCATTGCTATACAAGAAACCAAACTTTCTGCCAAGGGTCCTACAAAGAAACACTTGGAAATTTTAGAGGAACTCTTCCCAGGCTACGAAAATACGTGGCGCTCTTCCCAAGAACCTGCCCGTAAAGGCTATGCTGGTACTATGTTCCTCTATAAGAAAGAACTTACGCCTACTATCAGCTTCCCAGAAATCGGTGCCCCTTCTACCATGGACTTGGAAGGTCGCATCATCACCTTGGAATTTGATGAATTTTTCGTAACCCAAGTTTACACTCCAAACGCTGGTGATGGTCTCAAACGCTTGGAAGAACGCCAAGTCTGGGATGTCAAATATGCTGAATATTTGGCTGAACTAGACAAAGAAAAACCAGTCCTTGCGACCGGTGACTATAACGTAGCCCACAATGAAATCGACCTTGCAAATCCTGCCAGCAACCGCCATTCACCTGGATTTACCGATGAGGAACGTGCTGGATTTACCAACCTCTTGGCAACTGGATTTACCGACACCTTCCGCCACATTCACGGCGATGTCCCAGAACGTTACACTTGGTGGGCACAACGCAGCAAGACTTCTAAAATCAACAATACAGGCTGGAGAATCGACTACTGGCTCACAAGTAACCGCATCGCTGACAAAGTAACTAAGTCTGATATGATTGACTCTGGTGCGCGCCAAGACCACACACCCATTGTCATGGAGATTGAGCTCTAAGGAGAAAGCTAATGGACTATCAAGCTGTCATTCCTGAATTTGTAGTATCTGACCTTGAAAAGTCACGCCACTTCTACTGCGACTTGCTGGGATTTTCTGTCGAATACGAGCGTCCAGAGGAGAAATTTCTCTTCCTCTCGCTTGAAGACTGCCAACTTATGCTAGAGGAGGGAACACCCGAGGAGCTGGCTAACCTTACCTACCCTTTTGGAAAAGGTGTCAATATTTCCTTTGGCATTGAAGATGTCCCTCAGCTCCACCAAAAACTGCTGGAAGCTGACTATCCTATCCATCGTCCTTTGACTAAGAGAACATTTCGTGTTGGGGATCACTATATCTATCCTCACGAATTTGCAGTTTTGGATCCAGATGGTTATTTTTTAAGATTTAGCGAATAGAAGAACAAAAGGCTACAATACTTTCTAGCGTTGCAGCCTTTTATTCGTTCGCTTTTATGATCTATTTACTAACAAAATATTTGATTTATAAAGCTATTTGGTGTAAAATAAAAACATTGGCAGTAGCCTATTTAAAATTGAATATCATTTTACTTGTTTATGTCGTGAATTGGCACGACGTTTCTACAAGGTGCCGGAACACCTAACAATGAGTATGTCAGCTGGAGGTATGGTTTTGGCCATACCTATTTTGGGGACTTACTTAGGGGATTAAGTAGGTCTTTTTTCTATTTCTTGCTAGAAACTCTAAACAAGCAAATGAAGTATCTTTTAGACTTTAGGAGGTCTTATGAAATTATTAGAAGAGCGCATCCTCAAGGATGGGCATATCTTGGGTGACAACATCCTCAAGGTGGATTCCTTTTTAACCCACCAAGTTGACTTTAGCTTGATGCGAGAGATTGGGAAGGTATTCGCGAAAAGATTCGTTTCTTCTGGCATTACCAAAGTTGTAACCATTGAAGCGTCAGGCATTGCCCCAGCCGTTTTTACAGCTGAAGCCTTGAATGTCCCCATGATTTTCGCCAAGAAAGCTAAAAACATCACCATGAATGAAGGCATCTTAACTGCTCAAGTCTACTCCTTTACCAAGCAGGTGACCAGCACGGTCTCCATCGCTGGAAAATTCCTCTCACCTGAGGACAAGGTCTTGATTATCGATGATTTCCTAGCTAATGGCCAAGCTGCCAAAGGCTTGATCCAAATCATCGAACAAGCCGGAGCAAAAGTTGAAGCGATTGGTATCGTGATTGAAAAATCCTTCCAGGATGGTCGTGATTTGCTTGAGAAAGCTGGCTATCCAGTTCTATCACTCGCTCGTTTGGAACGTTTTGAAAACGGTCAGGTCGTATTTAAGGAGGCAGATCTCTAATGCAAAAACAAGAAAAACATTCACAAGCAGCCGTTCTTGGCTTACAGCACTTACTAGCCATGTACTCAGGCTCTATCCTGGTTCCTATCATGATTGCGACAGCTCTTGGCTATTCAGCTGAACAGTTGACCTACCTAATCTCCACAGATATCTTCATGTGTGGGGTAGCTACCTTCCTTCAACTCCAACTCAACAAATACTTTGGGATTGGACTACCAGTCGTTCTCGGGGTTGCCTTCCAGTCGGTTGCTCCCTTGATTATGATTGGGCAAAGCCACGGTAGCGGTGCTATGTTTGGTGCTCTTATCGTTTCAGGGATTTATGTAGTTATGATTTCAGGCATCTTCTCAAAAGTAGCCAATCTCTTCCCATCTATCGTAACAGGCTCTGTCATTACCACGATTGGTTTAACCTTGATTCCTGTCGCTATTGGAAATATGGGAAATAACGTTCCAGAGCCAACTGGTCAAAGTCTCTTGCTTGCAGCTATCACTGTTCTGATCATCCTCTTGATCAACATCTTTACCAAAGGATTTATCAAGTCTATCTCCATTTTGATTGGTCTGGTTGTCGGAACCTCCATTGCTGCTACTATGGGCTTGGTTGATTTATCCCCTGTTGCGGCAGCACCACTAGTCCATGTTCCTACTCCCCTCTACTTTGGGGTGCCAACTTTTGAAATCTCTTCTATTGTCATGATGTGTATCATTGCAACGGTGTCTATGGTTGAATCAACTGGTGTTTACCTGGCCTTGTCTGATATTACCAATGACCCAATCGACAGCATGCGCCTGCGTAACGGTTACCGCGCAGAAGGTTTAGCTGTCCTTCTCGGAGGAATCTTTAACACCTTCCCTTACACAGGATTTTCACAAAACGTTGGTTTGGTTAAATTATCAGGTATCAAGACTCGTCTGCCAATCTACTACGCGGCTGGTTTCTTAGTTCTCCTTGGACTCCTTCCTAAGTTTGGAGCCCTCGCTCAAATCATTCCGAGCCCTGTTCTTGGAGGGGCCATGCTGGTGATGTTTGGTTTTGTTTCCCTTCAAGGGATGCAAATCCTCGCCCGTGTTGACTTTGCTAACAATGAACACAACTTCCTTATCGCAGCTGTTTCAATCGCTGCAGGTGTCGGACTCAATAACAGTAATCTCTTTGTCAGCATGCCGACAGCCTTCCAAATGTTCTTCTCAAACGGAATCGTCGTAGCCAGCCTACTGGCTATTGTACTCAATGCAGTATTAAATCGGAAAAAGAAATAAAAAAAAGAGGTGTAGACCTCTTTTTTGTTTCTCTATATCCTCACCTGTCTCTCTTCTGACCGCTGTCCTGTGACAAACATGGTGAAGGTTGCCTTGCAGACATTTCTGCCCTCTTGGTTGGTGATATCGACATCCACGACACAGGTTGTGCGACCTTGATGGACACATTCTCCTTTAATGGTCAACACATCGTCGCGTTTTCCTGCCTTGAGGTAGTTGATAGAGGACTGAAGCGTCACTCCATCAAGCCCCAGTGAGATAACCATTAAACCACTAATCTGGTCACAAAGGGTAAAGAGATAGCCACCATGGGCATTGCCATAATAGTTGAGCGACGAATCCACTACTTTTGTCGTCACCACAACGTGACCATCTCTCATTTTTTCTATTTCGTAATTTTCAAAGGCAGATATAGCGTCAAAATGAAAATCTTTCATCGTTTCCTCCTGATAGTTCAAACGACACTATGATACTACTTTTTATAGAACTGTGCAAGGAGAAAGCTCCTAGTCTGGCAAAATTCCAACCTGCTCTACAAAGCGCATAAAGGCTGCCTGTCCTTGTTCCGTCTGCTTGTAAACCCCCGCATCCTCTAGAACGCGCGCAAAGATAGCACCCACAGAGTCCTTGACGATTTCAAGGGCTTTTTCTTTATCTGCTAGATCTGGATGTTGGACTTTGAGCTGGTCTGCCCATTCCTGATGATAGTCTGCAACTGCTTCACCATCTCCTACAAGATAGCTAGCGACTTGCTCCACTTCTACCTTCAAACGAGGTGGCAAGATAGCCAAGCCCATGACCTCAATCAAGCCGATATTTTCCTTCTTGATATGTTGGACATCCTTGTGGGGATGATAGATGCCATCAGGATGCTCTGGCGATGTCTGATTGTCTCGCAAGACCAAGTCCAACTCAAACTGTCCATCGCGTTTACGAGCAATCGGTGTAATGGTATGGTGTGGTGTCCCGTCTGTCTCTGCCAAAATCTGTACTTCAGGGTCTGAATATTGCCGCCATTCCTGCAAAATTTTGTCAGCCAAGTTAATCAAATCCTCTTTGGAATCCGAAGTCAAACGTAGCACTGACATAGGCCACTTGACAATCCCAGCCTTGACTTGTTCAAAACCAGCAAATCGGAAAGCCTTTTGCAAGGGAGCCAATTCCATAGGAAACACGTGACGGCCTCCCTGATAGTGGTCATGAGTCAGAATAGAGCCTCCCACGATTGGAAGGTCGGCATTCGAACCTGCAAAATATCCCGGAAATTGCTCTACAATCGCCAGCAGACGCTCAAAACTCTGACGACTAATCGCCATCGGACAGTGCTGGCCGTCTAAGAAAATACAGTGCTCATTAAAATAAGCATAGGGCGAATACTGGAAGCCCCACTCCTGACCCGCCATTTCAAAACGAATAATGCGGTGATTGCTGCGAGCTGGATGGTTAACCCGACCATGGTAGCCTTCGTTCTCTAGACAAAGCTGACACTGGGGATAATTGCTAGCTTGCACCAACTTGGCCGCCGCAATCTCCTTTGGATCCTTTTCAGGCTTAGAGAGGTTGATGGTAATCTCAAGTTCTCCGTAGTCAGATGGTACACGATAAGCAATATTTTTAGCAATGGCCTTGAGCTTGATGTAGTCGTTTTTCTGGCTGAGCTGGTAAAAATCCCCTATCGCCTGCTCAGGAGAGTGAGCATAGGTTGTCCAAAAGTCACGATTAACCTGACTTGGACAAGGGGTTACCAAGTCCATCAGTTCAGCACCAAGGATTTCACGCGCAGTCTGACTATCCTCAATCGTCTCTAATCGAACCGCTTCCTCAACCAACTGGTCCTTGAGGTCAATCAATTTATCCAGATTCGTCTCAACTTCCAAAACACCATCTCCCACTCGTGCCAAGACACGATTGGTCAGGTAGATTCGATCCATTTCCTCAAATGAACTTTCAGTAATAACATGTGTTACAAATTTATCTACTAAGGTCACGATAGAGCCTCCTTTTAACTAGTCAAGGACGCGAGTGCCACCTGCAACTTCAGCGATATAGAAGCTTGGAGCATATCCAACTACTTCCTCGTAGTACTTGCCAACGGCTTCTTTAAAGGCCTCAACAGTATCTTTTGGCACCAAGGCAATGGCACATCCGCCAAAACCTGCCCCTGTCATACGAGCACCCAGAACACCTTCTTGAGCCCAAGCTGTGTGGACAAGGGTATCCAATTCCAAACCAGTCACTTCATAGTCATGTTCAAGAGAAACGTGAGAAGCATTCATCAAGCGACCAAATGTTTCCAAATCACCTGCTTGAAGGGCTGCTTGAGCTTTAAGGGTACGTTGATTTTCAAGCACAGCATGACGAGCACGTTTTAAACGATTTTCATCTTTAATCAGATAGCTATATTGGTCAAAGGCCCACTCATCCAATTCACCCAAGGTCTGAAGGTCCAAGGCAACTTGCAATTCTTCCACGGCTTTTTCACATTCAGCACGGCGTTCATTGTACTTAGAGTCCGCCAGTTCACGACGTTTGTTGGTGTTCATGATAACAACGACATTGTCCTTCAAATCAAGTGGCACCAAGTCGTATTCTAACGTATTGGTATCTAGGTAAATGGCACGTTGGTCTGCCCCCATACCGATGGCAAATTGGTCCATGATACCAGAGTTGACTCCGATAAAGTAATTTTCTGTTTGTTTTCCGATTTTAACCAAATCCAAACGGTCTAGTTTTAAACCAAAGAGATGCTCTGCCACGACCCCTGTCAAAAGTTCCAAAGATGCTGATGAAGACAAGCCTGCACCATTTGGGATATTCCCAAAGACATAGAAATCAAACCCTTTGTCAATAACATGACCAGCTTCCTGCAAGAAATGGAGGACCCCTTTTGGATAATTGGTCCAGCTGTGCTCTTTTTCAAATTTGAGGTCAGCAAGAGGAACTTCAATGATACCTTTGTCCTCAAAGTTGGCTGAGTAGAAACGCAAAACTTGGTCGTCACGTTTGCGAGCCACCCCATAAGTTCCCAAGGAAATAGCTGCTGGGAAAACATGTCCACCATTGTAATCCGTGTGTTCACCAATCAAATTGATACGACCTGGTGAAAAGAAAGTTTGGTCTGCTTCTTGACCAAAAACGGCAAGAAAGTCTTTGCGAAGGGCTTCAGTAGTAAGATCTTGTGTCATATAAATTCTCCTTTGACTGTCCGTTAAGTCACCTTAACGTGTAATCGTTTTCTTCTATTGTATCCAAGGGATTTACCAAGGTCAATCCTTTTTACTAAACTTTTACTAAACTATCAGTAAAAAGCAGAAAAATATGATATACTAACCTAAAAGGAGGAGGATTTATGGCTACCTTAAAAGACATTGCACAGCTAGCCTCTGTCTCTATCGCGACCGTATCTCGTGTCCTCAATCGCGACCAGAGCCTATCTGTCACAGAAGAAACCAGACATCGTATTTTAACTGTCGCTGAAGAGCTGGGCTATACTAAGCACCTCAAGACAGGCGAATCCCACAAACCCAAGCAAAAGATTGCCATTATCCAATGGGTCAGCGAACAAGGGGAGTTGGACGACCTCTACTACTATCAGATTCGTCTCGGTATTGAAAAAAGGGCCCAAGAGTTGGACTATGACATCTTGCGCTATTTTAATGACCATCCTTTTACACTAAGCGAGGAAGTGATTGGCATTCTCTGCATCGGAAAATTTAGCCAAGCTCAGATTGCTGCCTTTGAAGAATACCAAAAACCTTTAGTCTTTATAGACAGTGACACCCTCTCACTAGGTCATACCTGTATTATCACTGATTTTTACACTGCTGTGAAACAAGTTGTAGACCATTTCCTCAGTCAGGGGGTGGATCGGATTGGCATTCTCACAGGCCTTGAGGAAACAACCGACCAGGAAGAAATTATCCAGGATAAGCGACTAGAAAACTTCAAAGACATTACCCAATCAAATGGTATCTACCATGAAGAACTGGTTTTTCAAGGGAGCTTTACTGCCCAGTCTGGCTATGACTTGATGAAGGAGGCCATTCACAAGCTAGGAGAACAACTCCCACCAGCCTTTTTCGCTGCCAGCGATAGTTTAGCCATCGGTGCCCTCCGTGCCCTTCAAGAAGCTGGAATTAGCCTACCAGACCGCGTCAGCCTTATTTCCTTTAACGACACTAGTCTGACCAAGCAGGTCTATCCTCCTCTTTCTAGCATTACCGTCTATACCGAAGAAATGGGCCGAGCAGGTATGGATATTCTTAATAAGGAAGTTCTCCACGGTCGCAAAATCCCCAGCTTGACTATGCTGGGCACCAGACTGACTTTGAGAGAGAGTACGAGGAATGAATAGGATAACGAAACGACCTCGCTAGAGGTCGTTTTGTTAATGATGATGACCATGCTTCTGCTCTACCTCTCTCACCTTCCGCCTATGTTGCGCATGATTGCTTTGACTGCTATCTACTTCAATAGTGATATTCTGCACGCCTCTTTCTTCTAAACATTGACGCACCACTTCTTTGGTCTCCATCATCTGCTCCCAGTCCTTGATACAAATGTGAACAATAGCATTGTTCTCTAGACCGTCCATGGACCAAATGCTAAGTTGATTGACACTGTTGACATTGGGAAGAGCCTCTAAATCCTTCTCCAAATCACTTGTCTCGACCCCTTCTGGTACAGCATCTAGGAAAATCTTGAGTGTGCTCCAAAAACGAGGAATAGCTTTTGAAAGAATAAAGATGGAAATGACTAGGGATAAAAGTGGATCGAGGATATACCAATCTGTAAATCGGAGGATAATCGCCATTAGAATGACAGCCAGCCAACCAAGGGTATCTTCCAAAAAATGCAAGCTAAGAATTGACTCGTTCTTTGTCTTTCCTTTACGAACTACTATACTAGCTAGCACATTAATAGCTACCGCAATGATTCCCAGCCAGAGGATGCCTTCCTCATTGATGGGTTGCGGGTGAACGATCTTTGTGATATTTTCCAAGATCACTAGGACAGACCCTATCATAAGAATCACAGCCGTTAGCATGGCCCCTAAAAGGCTGAAACGCTTGTAACCCAAGGTATACTGCCTATCTTCTTCACGATTGGAGATCGTTTCTAAAAGGGCAGATATGCCAATGGCTATAGCATCCCCCAAGTCATGAACTGAATCAGCAAGAACTGCACTTGAACCAAAGATTCCTCCTGCGATAAACTCGACTATCGCATAGCTTAAATTTAAGAAAAAAGCTAACCAGATAGATGTTTTAGAACTCATTTCTCTCCCTCCTTTGGTATAATGGGTATATACATACTTCCTTCATTTGTATTATCTAATAAAATCCAAAGAAAGGATAGAAACAAACTGTCAGCCATGTTCAGTTCTGAACAGTTTGTCTCAAGTGTCTATATGCCAAAAAGAGACCGTCGAGTCAGCAAGACTAAAAAAGCCATCTATCAAGCTTTTTTACAACTTTTGAACGACAAGGGCTATGATGCCACTACTGTCCAGGATATCATTGACCTCGCAGATGTTGGACGTTCTACTTTTTACTGTCATTACGAAAGTAAGGAACTCCTTTTAGATGAGCTCTGTCGCTACCTCTTTCATCATCTCTTTGAAAGGGAAGGACACTTTACTACCGAGGACTACCTCGCTCATATCTTTTTACATTTTCAAAAAAATCAGGACCACGTCACCAGTCTTCTTTTTTCCAAAAACGACTACTTCCTCCGCCAACTACACAAGGAACTCGAACACCACGTCTATCCCATGGTGGCGGATGACTTGCAAGAGGCCTATCCAAACATTCCGGCTTCCTACCTAAAACATTTTGTAGTAACCAACTTTATCGAAACACTGACCTGGTGGCTAAAAAAAGGAAAATCTTATACTGAAGACCAAGTGGTGAAATTTTACCTTGATGTAATAGAGATGACCTCTACAACTCCACTTGATAACTAAGCCTGTAACTCAGAAAGGAACCAACTATGTTAACTTCGATGATTCTAGGAATACTAACAATCGTACTAGCTCTCGCATTCTCATTACTTCACCTTGCTGCTGCTTTTTCAGCCATGAAACAAAAGAACTACAGTTTGGGAAACACGTGCATCTTGGTCGGCAGTTGCATCACTTCTCTGGCTCTAGCTATCTTTTACTTCGTCCCAGTTGCAACCATTCTGCTATGGATTGTGGGTTCGAGTATCGTCTGCTATGGTGCCTACTGGAACGGGCGACAGCAAGAAAATCAACATATATCGCACCACATTATTCGTATAACGAGTGCTATTGTCATTACGGTATTATTCATTTTGCTCTAACACAAAAAAAGGATCATCTGATCCTTTTTTACTTTTGGGAACTATATACCAGTTTACACTACCAACAACATATTGTATTTATGAGAATATCAAAAAAGGCGACTTCCAAACGGAAATCGTCTTTTAATAATGTCTAAATTCTTCATAATGTTCACTCATATATTCTGCCAACCATTCCATACCATAGGCTATCTCAAATACTTCCAATATCAATGAAAGGTCTGGTTGAAAACCATATTCTTTGAGTTTATTGATAATATCTTTTATAGAACGAATTTTCACTAGTTTAATAATTTCCCCAGCATCCTGCCTATCTCTATCTCGTCCGCTGTCTAGTTTCATTCCGAGAATGTAAGATAATGGTGGTACAAAAACAGTCAAATTTGAATAGCTAAATGCCTTCTCACAGATAGACAGTGGCGGTATTTTATTCATATTTGCAACATTGTTGTTCAGCCATAACTCATCAGGCTCATTCACATCAAAATCATCGCCAACTTTCTCAATAATGCTTCTGATTTTAGCATCTTCTTGATAAAAGGCATCTACATCTTGTGTTCCTCGGAGATTGTAATACTCCAGAACAAAACCACCAACACAGATAATTTCTAGATCAATATTTTCCTTAGCTAATTCGGTATTGAGAGCCTCAAATAAAACTTTCTTATCCATAGTTACCCTCTCTAAAGAGTTTCAAAATATCTTTTGGCTGACTTTTACGGTTCGCCTGCAAAACGTGTTCTCTTGTGTGTGTACCTTCTGTTAAAGCATCTTGAAGGGTTATTTTTTGGAAAGGTGTTAAGGTAGGATTTTTCAACAATTGCTCTACATCATCAGTAGTTAGTTTAGTCTCCTCATCTTTAATGACCTTATAAAGATAGCGAAACCACAAATCACCGTCACTTCCAGCATGTTCACTAGCTCTCACCATGTAATCGTACCATGTTGTCATTATTATTCCCCCTCATCTTTTCTAGGGTTATAGTGCATTGCTATCCAAAGTTTTTTGTCAAAATCAGATAACTCTTTTTTCTTCTGATGAATGCAATCGTTCAAATCAGGAAATTTGAGACTGTATTTTTTCTCAAAAAAGCTCTGAAACTCCTCTTTACTTTCTGCAATATCAACCAAGGCTTCTAACTCTGCCATTTGTTTGGCAATAGCCTTTCTGTCAATTCTCTTTTGACTATCTCCAAGTACGTCATAAACACAACGTTTTGTTAGTTGAGTATAAAAAGAGCGATGTTCAGTAACAAAATCAAAGGAATAGGTCTTATCCCAGAGTTTGGTGTATTTATTGTAAAAACCATCTGAAAGGCTGATCTGATAACCAATCAGCTTACTATCAACTCTACGAGCGATAGACCTTTCCAATTCAAAATGTAGGTCATGTAATGTATTAGTAGCCATAAATCAGCTCCCTGTATTTAGTTCGAACACAGGCATTTGAAATCAGGAGATTAAAACGCTCACTATTCGAATAGTCACGAGTATTATAACGAAAAACAAATTCATCTACATAGTCTTGAAGATATTTCTTAGACCACGAATGGTAAATTCCTAATACTCCACGTTTCAATCCAGCCCAAAAGCCTTCAATCGTGTTGGTATAAACATCACCTTGCACATACTCACTAATTCCATGATTAACAAAGTCATGATTATACATCTTAGCCACTTTATTATAACCCAGCCATTCATCTGTGTAAAGTTGAGCTGTTTCCTTTACGTATTTGACAATCTGTTCAGTCAATGTTTTCGTCTTTGTATCTGGAACATGATGAGCATTAACTTTACCTTGACGTTGTACCATGCCTACTACAGCAGATTTGTCTTTCAATGAACGCCCTTGAGCATTTTTGACTTTTTTGGAGTTATGACGGTTCTTGTTTTTACCACCTATGTAGGTTTCATCAACTTCCACAACATCATCAAGACTATTGTTGTTTTCAGAACTAAAACACTTACGGATACGTTCCAGCATGAACCAAGCTGTTTTTTGCGTAACACCAATATCTTTTGATAATTGTACAGATGAGATTCCTTTTTTGTGAGAAGTCACAAGCCAAATTGCCATAAACCATTTACGAAGTTCAATTTTAGTATTGTCAAAAAGAGTACCAGTCTTGACATTGAAGTATTTTCCAGTATTTTTACAACGGTATTTGTTACCTTTACATTTGTAGACCTTTGAGGTAGCATCAAAAGGGCTGATAAACACATCGCCCCAAATCATATTTTCTAAATGGTCAATACATGACTGTTCGTCTGGAAAAGCAGATTGTAAATCAAATAATGATTTAAACTCAAACTTCATAACTGGTACTCCTTACTTCTTGATTATATTATATCGAAAACAAGAATGATTGTCAACAAAAATGTAAACTTCTACTATGCAAAAAGCCAGAATTTTGATATAATAGAAGTATCAAAAATAAAGGAAATTAAGCATTATGAACGCAATCACAGCTCACAGCTCACAGCTCACAGCTCACAGCTCACAGCTCACAGCTCACAGCTCACAGCTCACAGCTCACAGCTCACGCTGATTATGTAATCGGACGTGTTTTTTGTCAAGCTCTAAAACAGGCTTTTTCACATTTTTGTGAGGAAGCCTTTTATGCTCCCTACGAAAGTGGGGTGGCATAATGGCTGGCTCACTCCACAACGCTAAAAAAGCCAAAAACGATGAGTTTTATACTCGTTATAAAGATATTGCTGAGGAAATGGGGCATTATAGAGAACACTTTAGAGATAAGGTTATCTACTGTAATTGTGATGACCCAACACAATCAAATTTTTGGCGTTATTTTCATAACAATTTTGCTAGTTTGGGTATTAAAAAACTGATAGCAACACATTTTCAAGAAGATAGCGAACCTTCGTATGCTCTGATTTATGAAGGTGGCGATGACTTCAATATGGAAGCTGGAAATATTGAAACTATTTATGGAGATGATGAGTATACCGCTGGAGATTTCCGGAGCGAGGACAGTATAAACTATCTGAAAGAAGCTGATATTGTTGTGACTAATCCTCCGTTCAGTTTGTTTAGAGAATATATTTCTCAATTAATGGAACATCAAAAAAAATTTATCGTTATCGGAAACAAAAACTCTGTAACATATAAGGAAATTTTTCCACTTATTCAGAATAACCAAATTTGGATTGGTGCTAGAAGTATGAATTCAGACTTTTGGTTGTATGTTCCAGAGGGAGCTGATTATGAAAAATTGGATGAAGATGGAAAAAAAGTAAAGCATATAATGGGTTGTTGGTTTACTAACTTAGATTTACAAAAACGACATGATGGTTTATGGCATGTAGGTGATGTATTTGACCAAACAAAAGCTCATAAATATTACGAAGGGTTTGAGAGTAAATACCCTAAATACGATAACTACGATGCAATAAATGTAGATAATGTTAAAGACATTCCAATTGATTATGATGGTGTAATGGGAGTACCAATAACTTTTATCAATTATTTCAATCCAACTGAATTCGAGATTATTAAATTCAGAAAAGGAGATGACGATAAAGATTTAACAATAGATGGGAAACCTCCATATTTCAGAATTTTAGTTAGAAATCTAAATCCAATTAGTCGTGATGAAGATAAGGGATATTGATAAAAGGAGAATAAAATGAAAGTAAGAAGATTAAGAGATATACTTGATAGACCATTCACTATCAGAGATTTAGCTAGTGGGTATACCAATAATGATGATGGTGCTACTACTGACGCTGTAAAAGGATATAATGGTAACTTGAATATTCGTCCTTCTTATCAGAGAAATAGCGTATATAACGAAGATAAGAGACAAGCTGTAATTCAAACCGTTTTAGATGAGTGTCCTTTAGGTATTATGTACTGGGTTGATTTAGGAAACGGACAATATGAAGTTCTCGATGGTCAACAACGTATTTTAGCTATTTGTAATTATGTTATGGGGAATTACTCTGTAAAATCAAGTAAATTTCCATCCAGTGCTCCACAACAAGATTTCCCAAATCTTCAGATGAACCTAACTGACTTAGCAGAACAAATTCTTGATTATGAGTTAGACATATATGTTTGTGAAGGAACTGCTTCCGAAAAAATGAAATGGTTTCATGTTATCAATACAGCAGGCGAACCATTAAATGAGCAAGAATTAAGAAACTCTGCTTATACAGGAACTTGGCTTTCTGATGCTAAACAAAGATTTTCAACAAAGACTGGACGTGGCGTTGTACTTGCTGACGAGAATCCGAATAACGATAAAGCAGAACCACTATTAAATGGTAATTGGAATAGACAAGAGTATCTACAAACTGCTATTAAATGGGCTTCACAAAATGATAATGACGATAGTACAAATACAATCGAAGATTATATGTTGAAGCATCAAGGAGATGCAGATGCTTCTGAATTATGGCAAAATTTTTCTGCCATAATTGAATGGGTTCGTGGAAAGTTTATAAGCTATCAAAACAGTTTGAAAGGGATGGATTGGGGAACAATCTACAAAGAGTATCAATTAGGACAGTTAGACAACAATATCATCAAAAATAGTGCTTCTGTCATTAACGAAAAAATTGTAGAGTTGGTAAATGATGATGAAGTCACAACTAAAATGAAAGGGATTTATCAGTACATCATTTACGGAGATTCCAAATATCTCCAACTTAGAGCTTTTGATGATAAAACCATCAAGCAAAAATATGAAGAACAGAGCCATCACTGCGTTTATTGTGTGGATGAAGGAAACAACAGGGAGTATGCTCTTAAAGAACTAGCAGGCGACCATATTACACCGTGGTCTTTAGGTGGAAAAACTGTCCCTGAAAATTGCCAACTATTATGTAAAAAGCACAACTCTTCAAAAGGGAACAACTATTAAAATTGAAAAGGCGACTTCCAAAACGGAAATCGTCTTTTTTGATATTCTCATAAATACAATATGTTGTTGGTGGTGTAAACTGGTATATAGTTCCCATATTTTTTTAAGCGCTTTTTGCTGCCTTGCTCCACTGATACCAACCAACTAGACTATTGATGAGATAAATTAGGTATTTCCCTTGGATTTGCAGGCTTTCTCCCCACCAGAGATAGATTGAAAAGACATTGGTAGCTGCCCAGAATATCCATTGCTCACGGTAAACAGCTGTCATGAGGATTTGCCCTACCCCGTTGGTCGCATCGGTAATGGAATCGCGATAAGGACGATTGGCTCCGATAGACTGATAAATGAATCCAAATACCAACCACCAAAGAACACTAATGTAAAGATACTTGGTCCAACCCTTGCCGTCCAGTTTACGCGCGACAAACTCCTGCTTTTCTTTCTTGAACTGTGCTTGGTAGATCCAAGCTAGAAGTCCAATTGGCTGCATGGCCGTAAAGTAGAGAGTCGTCAGCACCTCACCATAAAAGCCTTTCTGCAAAGCCAAGATAAGGTAAATGACAGAGTTAATCAAACCAAAAAGGTAATTACTTGCTCGACCTTCCGATACAAAGATGACACAGATAATCCCTGTCAGGCTACAAATCATCCCAACCCAGTCAACAATGCGGTGTTCATAAATCAACTCAAGCCAGATTGGAAAACTTCCTAAAACCAGTAAGTAAAGCCACTGAGCAAAACTACGATGGGCAAAGAGGTCATTCCAGATAGCCTTCATGGTTCCTGAAAATCCTAAATCAGCCATAGAAGCAACCATACGGCGGTAGCCACTAGACATTTCACCAAGAGTAATTTTGATATTCTTGAGTTTTGTTTGCAAATAAGTCGTCATATTTTCTCCTTTTGTTTTTAAAGAGCCGTGTCTGGATAGACTTTCGGACGCAACGCTCTATTATATATCTACTAAACTGTCTATACACAAGATTTCCATCCTTAGTCGACATGAGCTGGAAATCCTTATTTGTTAAGTAGTTCACAACACATTATACACCTATTATCTGAATAGTCAAGTGTATTTACAGTAAAATTTTAGAAAATCCTGAAAATTTCCTCTTATTTTCCATTTAATAAATTGCAAGAATAAGCGCAACATTTACTTGAACTCATCCTCTAATGCTTCATAAGCAGTTCTGTAAGCTAAACATTTTCGTGGTCGGTGATTGATATCATATAAGGCCTTGCTCAAAGCTTCGTCAGAGATAGCGGCTAAATCTGTTTTCTTTGGAAAAAATTCTCTTAGCAAGCCATTTGCGTTTTCATTTCTTCCTCTCTGCCAGGATGAATAGGCGTCCGCAAAGAAAAAGGAAATTCCTAAGTTCTCTACCAGAGGGTAGCAGGCAAACTCTTTTCTCCTGTCTGAAGTGAAGGTTTTAAGAGCCTCTTTTGGGAATAGCTTACAAAGTTGTTCAATGGCTGAAAACATAGATTTGGCTGCTCTATTTGGCATCTTGAAAGCTAAGTAAAAACGAGTTTTTTGCTCTAGAAAGGTCGCTAAACACCCTTTACTTTTCCCTCTGGAAGACACCACCGTATTAAGCTCCCAGTGACCAAAGGTCTCACGATTCCTGACCTCTTTAGGACGCTTGGCAATCGACGTGCCAATCCTAAATGTCCCACATGTTTCTTTGGGTTGTCGAGTCTTTACTTTACGACGCAGGACGTTTAAATACAGATCAATCAAACCAGCGTAGAGCCAGTTATAGATGGTTTTTAAAGCTGTCATTAGCTTTTGTTCAAGCTGATAACGACCACAAATCTGATCAGGAGGCCAGGAGGATTTTAAACACTCATCAACTTCCTTTTTTAACTTTGGTGTCAAACGAGACTTCCGACTTTTTTGCTTAGCCCTGTGGTTGTAGTGTTCCTGTGCTAAGACGGCGGAGTAAGCATTTTGGCATCGTCTTAACTCTCTTGAAATGGGAGACTTATGGACGCCAAGTTTACTTGCAATTTGGCAAGGTTTTAAACCTAATTCCATGTAGGTTTCTATCTTTATTCGGTCGGTTATGGTAAGATGGGAGTAGCTCATAGTTTTTCCTCGGCTTTTGTTTGTGTGGTTACCTACAGTTTACACCAATGAAACGCTATGAGTTTTTTTTGTTACACTATATTTTACAATTTATCGTTTAAAAATGAAAATCATTAATTCTGACACCCAAAAAGCCCAGACGAAATTGTCTGAGCATTCTTTTATCTAGTTGTTTAAGGGAGTTGAGTTCAGTATGTTTAAAGTCTCTGCCCCATCATTTCTTCAACAAACCTTGTTCTTGTAGAAATTCTTTGGCTACTTGTTCTGCTGACTTGCCTTCAACACCGACTTGGTAGTTGAGCTGGCTCATCTGGCTTTCCGTAATTTTACCAGCCAATTTATTGAGAACCGTCTCCAACTCAGGATGTTTCTTGAGAAGAGCTTCTTTCATTAGTGGAGCCCCTTGATAAGGTGGGAAGAGTTGTTTGTCATCCTCCAAGACCTGCAAATCATAACGCGCCAACTCTGCATCGGTTGAATAGGCATCCGTGATTTGAATATCACCTGACTGAATTGCCTGATAGCGAAGGGCTGGCTCCATGGTCGCCACATTGAGATTGAGGCCATACATTGACTGCAAGCCCTTATTGCCATCTTCACGGTCATTAAACTCAAGTGTAAAGCCTGCCTTCAACTGCCCTTCCACTTTTTTCAAGTCCGAAATGGTCTTCAAGCCATATTCTTGAGCAATCTTTTTCGGAACAGCTACAGCGTAAGTATTTTGATAAGACATAGGTTTGAGATAGGCTAGATGATCCTGTTTAGCAATGCCATCACGCGCCACCTGATAAACCTGATCTGGCTCATGACCCACTTTAGGTGATGGCTGAAGCAAACTTTCAGTTACCGTACCGGTAAATTCAGGATAGATATCAATATCCCCTTTTTTCAGAGCTTCATAGAGGAAGCTTGTTTTCCCAAAATTCGGCTTAACAGTCGCAGTCATACTGGTATTTTCTTCAATCAGTAACTTATACATATTGGCCAAGATTTCTGGTTCAGGCCCCAATTTCCCAGCAATCACCAAGTTTTCTTTCTCTTTTTGAGCTAGTAAGGCTGGACTATAAGACAGACCGAGCAATATGGTCACCAAGGCAAAACCAGAGAAAATCGTTCTCAATTTTGCTTTTTCCATCACTTTTAGTAGGAAGTTAAAGGCAATGGCCAGCACTGCAGAAGAAAGTGCCCCAATCAAAATCAGACTGGTATTATTGCGGTCAATTCCCAAAAGGATAAAGGAACCCAGTCCCCCTGCACCAATCAAGGCAGCCAAGGTTGCCGTACCGATAATCAAAACCGCCGCCGTCCGAATACCAGACATTATGACGGGCATAGCCAGTGGAATTTCAAACTTCTTGAGACGTTCCCATCTGGTCATCCCAAAAGCAATCCCAGCCTCTTGTAGACTTGGATCAATTCCCTTTAACCCAGTGATGGTATTTTGCAAAATCGGGAAAATCGCATAAATCACTAGTGCTGTCAAAGCAGGCAAGGTTCCAATTCCCATCAAGGGAATAAAGAGTCCCAACAAGGCCAGAGACGGGATAGTCTGGAAAATTCCTGCAATCTGCAAGACCCAGTCCGCCATCTTTTCATGATAACGAAGATAAACAGCCAAGGGAATCGCAAGCAAAATAGCTAATAACAAGGTCAAAAGTGATAACTGCAAATGTTGAGATAGAGCTGTTACCCAATCACCAAAACGATCCTGAAAAGTTGATATCAAATTAGCCATGAACACTACCTCCAAACAAGTCTGCTACAAAGTCTGTTGCAGGCGCTTTCAAAATCGTCTCGGGATTAGCCACCTGACAAATCTCTCCATCCTGCAAGACAGCAATACGGTCCGCCAATTTCAAGGCTTCATCCGTATCATGGGTCACAAAAATCGTTGTCATCCCAAACTCTTTATGCAATTCTTTCGTCAGAACCTGCAACTGTTTTCTCGAAATAGCATCCAAGGCTGAAAAAGGTTCATCCATGAGGAGAATCTTAGGCTGACCAATCATGGCACGGACAATCCCGACCCGTTGCTGTTCTCCACCAGATAATTCATTAGGTAAACGATGCCCATACTCAGCCACTGGTAAACCAACCTTAGCCAAAAGCTCTTCTGTTTTCTGAGCAATCTCTTCCTTAGTCCACCCCTTCATCTCAGGAATGAGAGCAATATTTTCCGCAACCGTTAGATTAGGAAATAGAGCAATGGCCTGTAAAACATAACCAGTAGAAAGACGAAGTTCACGCTCATCATAGTCTTTGATGCGCTTGTCATCCATATAAATATTTCCATCAGTCGGTTCCAAGAGACGGTTAATCATCTTGATCATGGTCGTCTTACCGGATCCAGAAGGTCCAACTAAAACCATGAACTCCCCATTCTCAATCCGTAAATTGACATTTCTCAAAACATCTTTTTCTGTATAGCGTAGTGCTACATTTTTGTATTCAATCATTCTTTGTCCTCATTTTAAAACTTCCCTCGGTTGGTCAAGTTACCAAACTTTTAATAACTAATTTACCCCATTCTAAGCCTAATTTCCATTCTCTTTCAGATTAGCCAAAATTCTATCTTGAAAGGCTTCAAACTGCCGAATTTCTTCCTCGGTGAACCCTTTATAAAAAATAGCATCCAACTTTTGACTGATACGATGGCCAACTTCTTTCTGGGACCAACCTTGCTCTGTCAACTTGACATATTTCTTTCGCTTATCTATTCCACATGAGCTAATGATGACCAGGTTTTGCTCCTCAAGTTTCTTTATCATGGTTGTGAGCGTATTGTTGGTGAGACCAGTCTCAAGCGCAATATCTGTCGCAGTTGCACAGCCAGTTTCACTATTCCATAAAACAGTGAGAATCTTGCCCTGCTCACTTCGATAAAGAGCCTCCGAATCCTGACTCAGTAACTTTTGAAAAATCCGCCCATTCAACAAACGAATATGATAGGCTACCAAATGACTATCTTTCATGACTTCTCCAATTTATTTCTATATCGAATTGTTTTTTATTGTAACACCTGTCATTCCATCTGTCAACTATTTCGACTTAGAAATAATTTCCACCAACAAAAAAGACCTCCTACCTAAAGTAGAAGATCTTCACTATTTATTAACTTAATCTGTCATTTCGGACACCAGTGTTCGATGTTCCAGTGGTAGACTGCACATAACCAGCAAGAAGATGAATCCTGACTGTATCCAGAAGAGAGCCAAGTCAAAAATTCCATGTACAGCGACTACTGTAAGGAAGGAGAGATAAAGACCGATAATTGGTCGTTTACCAGACTCCTGACTCATATCCATCATCATGTGAACCGGAATAACCGAAGAAATGGATAGAAGAATGGTTCCAATCAAACCATAACTTAAAATGGTATCAATGTAAAGACTGTGCGCGTGCTCGTGGTAAGGTGCATGAATTCTCGGATAAGAATTCATATAGGTCAGTGGTCCCTCGCCCCAGATCGGATTTTGTTTAAACAAAGTCATACCCGCATTCCAGATTGAAACACGCTCCTCCATTGAAGAATCTAGCGTTCCCATACGGACTCCCAAATCGCTTGAGAAGAGGAAACAAAGTCCAATCCCGAAAACTCCAATACTGAGCCAGAAGGCACGCCAGTTTTTAATGGTTGTAAAAAGATAAATGATTGCACCAGCAATGATGGCAGGAAAAGCCGTCCTATTTTGCGTAAAATTCAAACCAAATAGATTCACAAAACCTGCTAGCACACAAAAGATTTTTAACCATCTTAACTTCGTCGTTGTAAAGAGATAAAAAGCTATCATGATACAGAAGCAACAGATAATCCCATAGTAGTTAGGATTGAAGAAGGTCACCTCTGCACGGTTTTGGTGCCATACTTGCATATTGGGCGAAAGAAAGGCGTAGTTAAATTTCTTTACAATTTGAAAATGCTCCAAAGTAGCAAAAGCCGCAGAGAGCACACTACCAAACAAGATTGTCTGCAGAATCAGTCGAAAGAAAGCATGCGTCAGACGTTTCTGGTAGAAGCTAAAGAAAATGAGGAAGAGAAACATCAGTAAAGATGCAACCAATCCAAGCCAGTTCTTGGCGACGATAGAGATGATACTACTATAGGCAATAAAAAAGAGAAGTACAGGATGTTTTGCCAATCCTTTGATTATTCCCTTCATCTCCCCAGTAACAAGTAAACCTATCAAATATAAAGCAAAGAGCGCTAAGAATAAATAAAAAGGTAAAAAGATACTTATGATCATCAGATACAAAAAGAAATCTTTTTTCGAAAGCCCTCTTATCTTATCCAGTAATCCAATTGATTTCAAAACGGATCCTTTCTGTTCTGGATTTCTCCAGAAGATAAATGCTAAACTATCTTTATATTTTACCATTTTTTCCGTCATTTGGGAACAATGAACACGTTTTCGCCACAAAAAAACTCTTTCATTAATATAGCATTAGAACTGAATTTTTCTGCCATTTTCCACTACTTGATAGGTCTGACTTTGCAAATCAATTTCTGCTACTACTGTTACGGACTTGTCTTTATTTTGACGTTTGATTACAATGCTGTGAGCTGTTGGTGTTTCAATGTCAATAGTCCCTTCTAGGTCAAAGGCCTCTGACCGATTACGGAAAGAAAATAGATTGAGAAGAGACTTCACCACAGGACGTTGAACTTCTTCTGCTATTTCCTCATTGCTATAGTAATGACGATTAATATTTCGACCTTCTTTGGTTTCTTCTAATAATTTCAAGTCATTTTTTCCTGCTAATAGACCCACATAGTAAACCTGAGGAATGCCTGGAGCAAAAGCTTGAATCAGACGAGCGAGGAAGTACTTGACATCATCATCTCCAAGCGCAGAATAGTAGGTTGAATTGATTTGGTAGATATCTAGATTGTTATACTCTGCACTAGAGTACTTACGTTTGACATTCGCTCCAACCTTATAGAGCTCATTTGAAGCATAGTCAATTTCATCATCAGTCAGGATATCCTTGACATCCACCACTCCAATCCCATCATGGGTGTCTAGTGTCGTAAATTGCTTCATCGGGCTCATCTTTAACCACTTAGCTAAGCGCTCTGTTCTGGAACTGTAAAGAGTATAAAGGGTCACCATTGGAAGGGCAAAATCGTAAACATAGTAATCATGATCCGCTATTTTAAACTGAATCGAATAGTGTTCATGAATCTCAGGTAAGAGCTCTGTCCCATACTCAGCAGCGATATCTCGAACTTTGTCCAATAAATTCCAAATATCTGGTTCCACAAAGAAATCATTGGTATCCAATTTCTTCACTGCATAAGCAAAGGCATCTAGGCGAATCAAATCACACCCGTTACTTGCTAGATGTTGAATCGTCTTACGGATGAATGCCATCGTTACTTCTTTGCTCACATCAAGATCAATCTGCTCCTCACCAAAGGTATTCCACAAATGTTCCACTGAACCATCTGCAAAAACAATCTCTTGCTTTGGTGCACGATCCTTACGCTTGTAGATTAAATCTACGTCAGACTGTGTCGGACGGTTCTCTGGCCAAAACTTATCCCAGTTTAAAAAGAGATCTTTAAATTCACTGGCTTCATGTTTTTCTTGATAGTCCTTATAGTACTTAGATTGACGAGAAATATGGTTAATCATAAAGTCAAACATAAGATAATATTTCTCACCTAAACGCTTAACGTCCTCCCAATCACCAAAAGCCGAATCCACTTCATCATAGTCAACTGGCGCAAATCCACGATCACCTGTTGATGGGAAAAATGGTAGAAGGTGAACTCCTCCAACAGCATCACCAAAATGTTCTTTCAAATTCTCATATAAATCTTTAAGATTATTTCCAAGACTATCTGAGTAAGTAATCAACATAGTTTTATTTTGAATGGTCATAAATGTTCTCCTTTTTCTGATGAAAGCCAAGTCTTATATGACCTGGCTTCGTAAATGAAAGATATTTTTAGATTTTTGTTCACATTGAACTCGTACTAATATAGACTGCAAGCAATTAAGTACTACTTTCTTGTTTTCTACATAGAATTGTCAACAAGCTGAACCGTTCGTCTATGTATGGAATTATAAATTCCCTAAGCACTTTCTTACTTCACTGCTCCGTTACTCATTCCTGAAATAATATGTTTTTGGAAGATGAGGTAGACAATGGTTATCGTTACAATTCCCACAATATAAGATGCAAAACTTGGACCATAGTCATTGAAGTACTGTCCTTGGTAGTTGTATTGGAAGAGAGGCAAAGTCCACATCTTGGAATCCTTGTTCAGAATCAACAGTGGCAACATAAAGTCATTCCAGAACCATAGTGCATTGATAATCAAGGTTGTCGCATGCATGGGTTTCAGCATTGGAAAAATGATTCGACGATAAATTGTAAAACGATCAGCCCCATCGATTTCCGCAGCTTCATCCAAACTATCTGGTACACTGATTTTTATATAACCAACATACAAGAAGAGAGTCTGTGGAATAGCATAAGTTAGGTAGAGTATTACTAGCCCCCACATATTTGCCAGGCCGAGCTTACTCATCATAACTGTGATAGGAATCATAATCACCTGAAATGGAACAAATATACCTAAAATCAAGAGCGAATACATAATTGCAAAGGCTTTTTTCTTGGACATATTTCGAGCAATGGAATAAGCTGCAGCTGGTATAAAGAAAGCTACTACAATCAATGATAACACCGTAATAACAGCTGAATTCCAGAAATAGCCTCCAATCCCATCCGAAATCAAGCGTTCATAGTTACTTAATGTAAAAGGGTTGGGCAAACTAAAGAAATGATTCATGATATCCTTGGTTGTCTTGAAAGAACTAAATACCGTTACCAACAAAGGAACAAGTATAAGAATACCACCGACTATCAAGAGGACATATTTCCAAAACTGATTCAATTTTTCTTCTTTTTTCATGTGTAGGACTCCTCTATTAGATTTCAAATTTCTTTGATAGCTTGATTTGGATCAGAGAAACAATTCCAATAATTAAGAATAAAATCAAGGCAATTGCATTCGCATATCCATATTGATTACTCTTGAAGGCATAATTGTAGACTAAAAGTCCAAGAGACGTTGTAGCATTATTTGGACCACCACTCGTCAAGGCAAAAATCTGGTCAAAGGCTGTCAAACCGGACTTAAGTGCCAGAATAAAAACCATAGAAATCGTTGGCAGCAAATAGGGCAATTCAATCTTCCAAAAAGTTTGTTTGCTTGTTGCACCATCAATTGATGCTGCCTCTAAAATATCATTTGGAATACTCTGAAGACCAGCAAGAAAGAGAATAATTGGCATTGCTACTCCTTGCCATAGAAGAACAAAAATAGTTGCCACTACCGCTCCGACAGGTGTTCCTAATAGACTCTCTTGTAAAAAACCAATCCCTAAAATTTTTCCAATCGTTGGAAGACCATAGTTGAAGAATTGTTTAAAAATCAAGGAAACTGTCAAACCAGACAAAACAGCTGGGAAAAAGAACCAAGCTCTAAAGAAGGTCTGTCCCTTCATCTTAGAATTTAAAGCTCGTGCCACAACCATCCCAATTGTAATCTCTCCAACAATCAATGCCAGAGTTAAAATCAAAGTAAAAGCTATGGCTGTGAAGAATTTCCCATCAATCATCAGCAATTTGTAGTTATTTAAACCAACAAATTTATAATTATAGGTCAATCCAGTCCAGTTCGTCAAACTATAGAAAGCACCTTGTACCATTGGAAAGTAAAAGAAGATAGCTTGTAAAGCAAGCGGGATGAGCAAAAATGTCCAACCCCAGTATTTATTTAAAAATTTTCGAATAGCCATATCATCTTAACTCCTATTCTAGTCCAAATCTGCCTTCATTGGATTAAAGAAAGCATTGAGATTGTTTGCCATATTTTTCAGATTTTTATCCATCAAGTAACCTGTACTTAGATTAAAAAAGTCTTCTTCAGAGTTCCATCGTTGGCCCAACCAAACATAATGTTTGTCCGTAAATGCCAGTTTAGAAATAGCTGCAAGCGCTGAATCTTCTTTTTCCTGTATGCCTTTTACCGCAACAGGTGATCCATCTACATCATAGTACGACTGCATAGCTTTTGGACTAGTCATATAGCTGATAAATTCTTCGGTTTCCTTAGGGTGTTTGGTAGTAGCTGAAGTTGATAATGCCATATCCCCTGCACCAACAGTGACTTCTTTTCCTACTTCTTCTCCAGGAAAAGCAAACATCCCCACCTCAAATTTTGGATCCTGTTGATTAATTGCGGCTAATGCCCATGATCCTTGTGGCATCATCAAGGCTTTTCCACTCGAAAATGCTACCACCGCATCATTATAAGAGGCACCACGCCAACCATCTTGAGCATTATCTGCTAATAAATCGAGTCGTTCTGCATCTGCTTTTAAAATAGCATCATCTGCAGAGATGGCGTTTGGTTTTGAAAAGCGAAGGTAATTATTAGCCGCGCCTCCACTACCCGTAAGAGTAATGAGAGAAAGTTGGTGGTAACCATTTAATGTCCAGCCTTCATTGCCTGCAACCGCAAACGGAGAATTCCCACTATCTTTTATCTTTTTAACAATCTCTTGAAACTCTTTAAAAGTCTTCGGTTCCTCAAATCCTAATTCTTTAAATTTCGTTTTATTGTAATAAATTCCATAAAGGTTGGCCGTTAAAGGCACACTATAAACTTTATTATTAATCGCATACTTTTCAGCATAGTCATTCTTGATGTTCTCAAGATAAGGTTTTCCTGTCATATCTGCAAAATAGCCTGCCTTCGCCCACTCCTGAAAATCCATATTTTGAGGATAGATATTAATAATATCTGGAACATCTCCTGATAAAATCCGAGTTTTTAGAACAATTCCAGCTGAAGGTACTGTAGTCAACTTCACATCAATATTAGGGTGTTCCTTTTCAAAATCATCCACTATCCTTTGCAAGGTATCTGCCATCTCGGTCTTCTGGTTAAAAAACTCAATCGTTACCTTACCATCAGTTGATTGATTGTTCTGACCACAAGCCACTAGGCCTAGTAAACTTGCCCCAGCTACTAAAAGAAAACCTGCTTTCTTATACCATTTCATTGGAATGCCTCCTTGATAAATTTATACGCTTTTATTATAGTCTTTTGAATTTATACTGTCTACTCAAAAAATCTCCTGGTGATAAGGTAACAGTTAAACCTGCATACATGAGCTCTGCACCCGAGTAAACAATGTTTGTCCCTTCCAGCTCATAAAGCCCTTCCACTTCTAAGTCTTTCAGTTTCAAGGTGGTTTCCATTGTTTCCACAACTGACAGGACTCGGACGTAGGTCACAATCGTTTGATTTTCATAGTTAAATTGTACAGCTGCTTCATTGGATTCAGCATCGGGATTGATTAACCTATACTGATTTCCCAACTGGACTACTGGTCGCAATTCTTTATACAAGTTCACCTGATTAGCAATCTCAGCCTTCTCTTCATCTGATAAACTTGTCAAATCAAGCTCATACCCCAGATTTCCCATCATTGCTACATGACCACGAGTTTCCAATGGTGTCATTCGTCCCATCTGATGATTTGGTACTGCTGACACATGAGCCCCCATAGAAATGGTTGGATAGAGATAGGATGAGCCGTATTGAATTGGTAAACGTGCAATAGCATCAGTATTATCACTTGCCCAGACTTGAGGGAAATAACGCATCATACCAAGATCATTTCGTCCACCACCACCAGAGCAGGACTCAAAGAGAATATGGTTGTGCTTCTCTGTCAGATACGAAACGAGTTCGTAAAGCCCCAACATATACTGATGAGACTGCATCTGGGTTTCCAAGTAGGTTGAACCATTCCCCAGATTAGTGATATTGCGGTTCATATCCCATTTGATGTAGTCAATTTTATGATGAGAGAGGAGTTCATCTAAAACATTTTTCAGATATTCTACTAGCTGAGGATTGGCAAGATTAAGTACTAATTGATTTCTAGAATAGGTATGCTCATAACCTGGAACCTGAATAGCCCAGTCAGGATGTTTACGATACAAGTCGCTATCAACAGAAATCATCTCAGGTTCTAACCAAAGCCCAAACTGCAAACCTCTTTCATGGATAGCTGAAATCAGACTTTCAAGACTTCCACCCAATTTTTCCTCATTAACAACCCAATCACCTAAAGCACGATTATCATCAAAGCGATTACCAAACCACCCATCATCTAATACAAAAAGTTCTATTCCAATTTTCTTAGCTTCATCTGCCAACTCTAACAGTTTTTCTCTCTGAAAGTCAAAGTAAGTAGCTTCCCAATTATTGATTAGAATTGGACGTTCTTTTTTAGAAAATTCACTTGGCATAATATGCTTAAGTACAAAATTCTGACTTTCATGACTAATACCAGTTAATCCCTTATCTGAATAGGTCACTAAAGCTACCGGTGTTTCAAAATTTTCCTCAGCATCTAACTTCCAAGAAAAGTTTTCTGGATTAATCCCAATAGCCACCCGAACTTCATTCAGTTGATTCTTTTGAACAAAAGCTTCAAAGTTTCCACTATACAGTAGTTGCAGAGCAAACACATTCCCAGCATCCTCTGTAACTCCTTGATCACATAAGAGAAGAGCTGGTGTTTGAGCATGCCCAGAAGCTCCACGATTCGAACTAATCGAAAAGATTCCTTGTTCTACCTGTTGACGTCGGACAGTCTTTTCACGAGCATAAGCTCCTTGTAGAGTCACTATTTCGTAAGCTGCAGCAGGAAAATCAGCCATGAAAGAAAAGTCCTTATGGATGACAACTTCCTGATTGCTATTATTTTCCAATTTGCTGTAGCTAGCAATTGTCGCATCATTATCAAAAGCTGTATAATACAAAGTCAGACTAAGTTGAGCCTTAGGATCTTTTAAAATCAAGACAAGAGTCTCTGTAGCATCCATGCTGTGTGGAGAAGGTAAGCCCTGTGGACCATTCTGACCTTTTAAAATCTTTGCTTCTACAAATCGAAAGTCTGTTACTTCAGTTGCATCATGTTGAACCTGTAAAGTTGGTTTTCTAAAGTCACCCAAACCATGTTGCCCAAAAATTTGGCGTTGCGTATCCAAACTAAAGGTTCGATTAGTAGCTATGGGATTACCTGAAAAAGCATGATCGCGTTCATAAACACTATTAGAACCTCTATAGTTCTTAATAGTCTTTCCTAAATGTTTTAATAATAAGTACCCATCCCTATTTTCAATAATCAAACTTAAACCTTTACTCTCAACGTAAAATAGATTATTCTCTATTCGAACTCCCATAAATTGTACCTCATCCATTTCTTGATAAAATTTTATCACATAAAAGCGCTTTCTAAAATAGAGAAATGTATACAAAGTATGGTAAAATGTTAGGTAGGAGGTGGCCCATGCTCGTTTTTTCAGAATACCAGACTGGAACAATTGATCTTTCTCTTAGCTTTTACGGCTATGAAGAATGCACGCCTAACTACTCTTTTGGCCCAGCTATTCGAGATACCTATGTACTACATTACATTACTAAAGGAAAAGGTCAATTCCATTATAAGGGGAAAATTGTTGATTTAAAGACAGGAGATTTCTTTTTACTAAAACCAGATGAATTAACATTCTATCAAGCAGATAGCCAGGATCCTTGGGCTTACTACTGGTTGGGGATCACTGGAGGGAGGGCACCTGACTACTTTGCTCTATCTCAAATTTCTGACCAATCCTACCTAATACAATCTGAAACTTGTCATACCCAGACAACTGCAAAACTCATCTCAGATATTGTCCGCTTCGCTCAGATTACAAAATCAAATGAATTGGCTCAACTCCACATCATGGGACAACTCCATGAACTAATGTTTCATCTAGGAACTATTGCTCCCAATCAGAAAAGAGAGAATATTTCATCAACCCACCAACTCTATCTTGACTGCAAACAATTAATTGATAGTCACTATCCACAATCGCTCACCATTCAAGATTTAGCTAAAGAGCTATCGGTTCATAGAAGTTACTTAACTAGTGTGTTTAAAGAGTTTCACCAACTCTCTCCAAAAGAGTATTTACTTTTCGTTCGAATGAAGCGCGCTCAACAGTTACTAGAACACACCAATGAAACGATCAAAGTCATTGCATATTCTGTGGGTTTTTCAGATCCACTACATTTCTCAAAAGCCTACAAACAGTTTTTTCATAAAACACCTAGTCAAACCCGAAATGAATACTCTAACTCTCTCTTAGCTAGAAAGGAAAATCAATGAAATCACACCAATTAGTCTACCAAATATTAGCTAGAGAAAACAATTATGTTAGCGGAGAAAAAATCGGAGAAGAACTGAATTTAAGCCGTACATCCATATGGAAAGCGATCCAACGTCTTCAACAAGAAGGCCTAGAAATTGACAGTATCAAAAATAGAGGATACAAGCTTATTCAAGGCGATCTGATATTGCCTGATTTGATTCAGGAGAAAACCAACTTAACCATTCGCTACAAACCTGAGACAAAATCAACACAAACAGATGCAAAAGAAGGGATTGAGGCTGGAAACCAAGGAAACACACTCTATCTTTCAACCTGTCAAACAGCAGGTCGTGGCCGCTTTCAGCGCCCCTACTATTCTCCATCTCAGGGTGGGATCTATATGTCCCTGCATATTCAACCCAATCTTCCCTATGAAAAACTCCCTTCCTATACTCTCCTTGTAGCTGCTGCAACCTACAAAGCCATTAAAAATCTAACTATGATAGAAGTAGATATCAAATGGGTAAATGACATCTACTTAAAAAATAAAAAGATAGCAGGTATCCTCACCGAAGCAATGACATCAGTTGAAACAGGCTTGGTTACAGATGTCATTATCGGACTTGGTATAAATTTTTCTATAGCAGACTTCCCAGAAGACCTAAAAGAAAAAGCAGGTAGCCTATTTATGCCACCTGCACCAATTAGTCGTAATGAGCTCATCAGCGAAATATGGAATTGTTTCTACAATACGGATCCAGATGAGCTACTTTATATCTATAAAGAAAGATCATTAGTTCTTGGAAAAGAAGTTACCTTCCAGCTAGATGGAAAACTTAAAAAAGGACTTGCAAAAGAAATCTCAGAATCTGGTCAACTACAAGTCGAACTTGCAAACAAACGTACTATCTGGCTAAATAGCGGAGAAATATCACTAACAAATTGGTAATAAACAAATCCCCCTTTTAACGATCTAGAAGGGGGATTTACATACAAAAAAAGAGCCTAGAAGCTCCCTTTACGTACGGAGAATGGGGGATTCGAACCCCCGCGCCGGTTACCCGACCTAACGATTTAGCAAACCGTCCTCTTCAGCCTCTTGAGTAATTCTCCTATTAATGGGCACGAGTGGACTCGAACCACCGACCTCACGCTTATCAGGCGTGCGCTCTAACCACCTGAGCTACGCGCCCAAGTTCAAAAACTTGGTATGAACTTTCGTTCAAAGCGGGTGACGAGAATCGAACTCGCGACAACAGCTTGGAAGGCTGTAGTTTTACCACTAAACTACACCCGCTTAAT
>NZ_JANCPQ010000007.1:0-79678 GCF_024295825.1 Streptococcus sp. CF10-1
GGGAAAGTTCTCTCAGAAGAGCTTTACGTCCTCTAAAGACTTCCCCTCCCATGAGACGGTCTATTAATTCTTGTTTTTCCATACTCTGCTTTGATTTGTAATTCTTTAGAAGTTCGTGAAAGAGATAATAATCGTCCAGCCTGAGTCCTTTTTCTCCTAGACGATGGCTAATCTCACTCACCTCTTCATAGGGTTCTTTGTCAAAACGGCGCTTGTGGCTTTCCTGTTTACGGATGTAATCTAGGATACGATTTCTAAACTTTGTTTTAAAGCAGACATAAAGTCGATGGCGCTCGCCCTCTAGTAACTCTGGATTGCGACTCACCAGCTCATACAGACATAACATGCCTTCCTGGTCCCAGTCCTCTTTCTCCCACAGATGCAAATGATAATCTTTGCGACACTTATGGACGATTCCCTTGCTTTCTTCATATAAGTCTTTTAGATTCATAGACCTCTCCTTTCTGCATTTAGTTTAACAAAATGCGCGAGTCCATGGGTCTACTTCCTCTGTTTTATACTTCTTCCTCCCTCAACAGCACATAAAAAGAGAGGCAAAGCCTCTCTGGGGTTATAATTCTGCAATTTGGTTGAGATTCACTTCTGCAATCGTGTCATTACCAAACATAGAGATAATCATCTTCACTTTGTTGTTATCGATTTCAGTAATTTTACCTGTATAGTCTGCAAAAGCGCCATCAATGATGCGGACTGTCTGGCCAACTTCAACGTCAATATCAAACTCTTGAACAGTTTGCCCCATTGAAACCAGAATATCACGGATTTCTTGTTCCAATAGTGGAGTTGGTTTTGATCTGTTACCGTGTGAGCCGACGAATCCTGTTACGTTAGGTGTGTTTCGAACGACGAACCATGCTTCATCGGTCATGACCATTTCTACAAGGACATAACCTGGAAAGCGATTCTCTTCAACTTCCTTTTTCTTTCCATTTTTCTCAACTTGCACGGTTTGTGTTGGAATCTCAACGCGAAGAATATTATCCAACATGTTATATGTTTGCGCACGTTGCAATAGATTTTCTTTTACCTTATTTTCATAGCCAGAATAAGTTTGTAGAACAAACCATCCCTTGTCAAAACTATCCATGATATTTCCTTTCATACATATATAGAAGAAAGCTAGCAGAAGTTTTCCACTTTTCTTCTAAAAAATGTTAATAAATCGAATCAAACCTGAAACAATCAACTGGTCAAAAATGTAAATGATGACCACAAAGAAGGCTGTGTATTCCATAATAGAGCGAAAATCTCTCCAGCTTTCTTTGCGAGTTGGCCAAGTTGTTTCTTTAAGAAGTTTAAAAATATCCTTAATAAAACCCATCGTTCTCTCCTATCTCGTTTCTCTATGTGTCGTATATTTTCCACAATGTTTACAAAATTTATTTACTTCTAGTCGTGTTGGCTTGGGGTTCCCACTAATTTTGATTGAGTAATTCCTTGAACCACAAACTGCACAAGCTAGGCTTGCTTTTTTTAGTGCCATAACGCCTCCATCTTATCTATTATAACAAGAAACCTAGGCTTTGACAAGCCTATTAACGAAATAGATTAAGGATTGAGTCCCATATTGTCTGGGCTTTTTCTTTTATCTTAGCTTCTGAAATCGCACGTCCTGCTTCATCTACAAGATTTTGTGCACGACTACGAATATCTCCTATCGGATCCTCAGACTGGTTTGTCTCATTTTCAACGGCCTGCTTTTTCGTATTTTCTGGTTCAATCCCATTTTGTTTATAAGCATTCTCAACTGTAAAAGTGCTACCTGGAGTGTAGGGCAAAATGGTATTCGCCATACTTCTAAAGACATGGGCTGCTCCATTTGAGGTCGAACCTGCTAGATAATGACTCTCATCTGTCGTTGGGAAACCGAGCCAGTGGCTGATTACAACATCTGGAGTATAGCCAATCACCCACTGGTCACTGGTATATTCCGGATTGAAAACAGCTTCAGTCGTACCTGTTTTACCAGCCATAACGTAATCCGCTGGTGACGAACTAATTCCTGTACCATTGGTAAATGTTCCTAGCATCATACTGGTCATTTTATCGGCTACAGACTTATCAATTACTCGTTTTTGGGAGTTTTTATGACTCTTGATGACCTGACCGCTGGCATTTTCAATACGAGTGATGAAATGTGCTTCAGGCATTAGACCTCCATTGGCAAAGGCTGCATAGGCTTGCGCCATCTGGAGAGGATTCGTCTCCACACCTCCACCAAGAGCAACTCCAAGAACTCGGTCAACTTTTTCCATATTCAGACCAAATCTCTCCCCAGCGTCAAAAGCTTTGTCAATACCTAATTCATTTACAGTCGCAACTGCTGGTAGGTTGAGTGATTCCGCCAAGGCCTGATACATAGGTACTTCTGGAGATGTCTTAATACCCGCATAGTTGTCTACTTGATAACTGTTGTACTGCATCGTATGATTATCCAGTTGCTTGTTCAAGGCCCATCCTGCTTCTACTGCGGGTGTATAAACAACTAAAGGTTTAATGGTTGAGCCTGGGCTACGCTTAGACTGAGTGGCATAGTTAAAATTGCGGAAGCCTGGTTTGTCATCACCAGCTACACGACCAACAACTCCACGCACTCCACCAGTCTTGGGTCCTAGAGCGACACTACCTGATTCGGCATGCGTTCCGTCTTCTGCTGTTGGAAATAGCGAAGTGTTTTCATAAATAACCTGCATGTTTGCTTGGTAGTTTTGGTCAAGCTCTGTGTAAATTCGATAGCCGTTGTTGACAATCTCTTCTTCTGTAAGATTGTACTTGGAAACTGCTTCGTTGACAACTGCATCAAAATAGGACGGGTAACGATAATCCGAAACTTTGCCTTCATACTTATCTTGCAGTTGTGAAGCCATATCTACTCCAGCCGCCTCGGTCTCTTGATTTTTATCAATATAACCCGCTGCAACCATATTTTGCAAAACAGTATCCCTACGGTTGGTCGAAGTCTCAACAGAATTTAATGGATTATACAATTCTGGTCCCTTGAGCATCCCTGCTAGAGTGGCCGCCTGATCAAGCGTTAGTTGTGAAGCCGATACACCGAAATATTTCTTACTTGCATCTTCAATACCCCATACCCCATTTCCGAAGTAGGCGTTATTGAGGTACATAGTAAGGATTTGCTCCTTGCTGTATTTCTTGGTCAACTCTAAGGCAAGGAAAAACTCCTTGGCCTTCCGTTCAACGGTCTGGTCCTGAGAAAGGTAGGCATTTTTTGCCAACTGTTGAGTGATGGTGGACCCCCCTCCAGAACGGCCTGCTGTAAGGATGGCTAGAAAGAAACGACCGTAGTTAATCCCATCATTTTTATAAAAGGAACGGTCCTCTGTCGCGACGACAGCATTCTGCAAGTCTTTACTGATATCTGTCAGTTCAACATAGGTTCCCTTTTGACCCGACAGGGCTCCTGCCTCTTTTTCTTCGCGATCAAAAATCAGAGTTCGCGTTTTCAGGGCATTTTGTAAGTCATTGACATTGGTAGACTTGGCTATCGCAAATAGGTAGGTTCCTACTAGCAAACCTGCACTTAACCCTAAAATGATGACGATTTTTGTCAGATGATAACGACGCCAAAATTTCCGAATTGGACCTACTTGGGACAATTTTTTTCTGTCGCTCCGTGAACGACGCATGCTAGTCGAATCAGACTCCGCTGATTCATTCGTTTCTTTTTTAAAGAGAGAAAGAAACTTCTCAAATAATTTATCTAATTTCATGCGTTTATTTTATCATCTTCACCATAGGAACTCAAGAATTTAGCTACTCCCTATCCAAATAGGGCTTTTTTTGTTACAATATCTGTATGCAATTCATATTTACATTACCTGAATCCTTGCCTCAAATGACGGTCAAACAATTTCTAGAGGAACAACTCCTCATCCCTAGAAAAATCCGCCATTTTTTGAGAATAAAGAAGAACATCTTAATGAACCACAAAGAAGTTCACTGGAACGAGATGGTCAAACCAGGTGACATTTGCCAGTTGACTTTTGACGAGGAAGATTATCCCAAAAAAGAAATCCTTTGGGGCAACCCAGACCTCGTTCAAGAGGTTTATCAAGACCAACATCTCATTATCGTCAACAAGCCAGAAGGAATGAAAACTCACGGAAATCAACCTGATGAAATCGCCCTTCTCAACCATGTCTCTTCCTATATTGGTCAAACCTGCTATGTCGTTCATCGCCTGGATATGGAAACAAGCGGTTTAGTCCTTTTTGCTAAAAATCCTTTTATCTTACCCATTCTCAATCGTTTGTTGGAAAAAAAGGAAATCGCTCGTGAGTACTGGGCACTTATAGAAGGGCGAGTAGAGAGTAAAGAACTTGTCTTTCGAGATAAAATTGGTCGTGATCGCCACGATCGTAGAAAAAGAATAGTTGATGCAAAAAATGGACAATATGCTGAAACACATATCAGTCGATTAAAGCAATTTCCAAATCAGACTACCCTTGTCCGTTGCAAACTAAAGACCGGTCGAACACATCAAATTCGTATTCACCTCTCTCATCATAAGCACCCTATTCTGGGCGATCCTCTCTATAACTCTAATTCAAAAGTAAGCAGGCTCATGCTCCATGCCTTCCGACTTTCCTTTACTCATCCACTCACCTTAGAAAAATTGAGTTTTACTGCCCTCTCAGATACTTTCGAAACAGAATTAAAACAAAATGGATGATAGCATCATCCATTTTTCTATATAATAAAAGCAAGACCAGAAGGCCTTGCTTTTATCGACTCAAGAATTATTTGGCGATTTTTGCAAAGTATTCAAGAGTACGTACAAGTTGTGCAGTGTATGACATTTCGTTGTCGTACCATGATACAACTTTAACCAATTGTTTACCGTCAACGTCAAGAACTTTAGTTTGAGTTGCGTCAAACAATGAACCGTAAGACATACCTACGATATCTGAAGATACGATTGGATCTTCTGTGTAACCGTATGATTCGTTTGAAGCTGCTTTCATAGCTGCGTTCACTTCATCAACAGTAACGTTCTTTTCAAGAACTGCTACCAATTCAGTAACTGATCCAGTTGGAGTTGGAACGCGTTGTGCAGATCCGTCAAGTTTACCGTTCAATTCTGGGATTACAAGACCGATAGCTTTAGCAGCACCAGTTGAGTTAGGAACGATGTTTGCAGCACCAGCGCGAGCACGGCGAAGGTCACCACCACGGTGTGGTCCGTCAAGGATCATTTGGTCACCAGTGTAAGCGTGGATAGTAGTCATCAATCCTTCTACAACACCGAAGTTGTCTTGAAGAGCTTTAGCCATTGGAGCCAAGCAGTTTGTAGTACATGAAGCACCTGAGATAACTGTTTCAGTACCGTCAAGAACGTCGTGGTTAGTGTTGAATACGATTGTTTTAACATCGTTTCCACCAGGAGCAGTGATAACAACTTTCTTAGCTCCACCTTTAAGGTGTTTTTCAGCTGCATCTTTCTTAGCAAAGAAACCAGTTGCTTCAAGAACGATTTCTACACCGTCAGTAGCCCAGTCGATTTGTTCTGGATCACGTTCAGCAGAAACTTTAACGAATTTACCGTTAACTTCGAATCCACCTTCTTTAACTTCTACAGTACCGTCGAAACGACCTTGAGTTGTGTCGTATTTCAACAAGTGTGCAAGCATAACTGGATCTGTAAGGTCGTTGATGCGAGTAACTTCAACACCTTCTACGTTTTGGATACGGCGGAAAGCAAGACGACCGATACGTCCGAAACCGTTAATACCAACTTTAACTACCATTAGTGATTTCCTCCTTATGAAAATCATGAAAATTTTATTGTGAAAAGAGTAACTTGAATCACTACAAATCACCTTTCAACAAACCTATTATATAACTATTTGAGTTTAATTGCAAGTACGGGCGTTGATTTTCTCTCCTGCTTTTCTACTTTTTCTCCCCTTTTTTATTCATCCATTCTTTTATTTCCAAAGCATATCTCTAGAATCTTTTATACTATCTGCATATTCTCTTCATTATCAAGGTGAAACTACAATTTCAACTCTTTCATAGTTTACCAAAAAGAGACAGGATCACTCCTGCCTCTAGGCTGATAAACGATTATTTACGACGTCCTGGACGTTCTGCATAACCATAGTAAGCATCTGCCATGATTTCTTCCATGTCAGCTACCATTGGCAAGCGTGGGTTCGCAGGAGAACATTGGTCTTCATAAGCAAGCAAGGCAATTTCATGCAAGCTGTCTTTCCAAGCTTTTTCATCGATTCCAAAGCCTTTGAAGTTCATTGTGATTCCAACTGCTTCACCAAGATCGTAAACTGCTTTGGCATACGCTTCAACCGCTTCTTCTGGAGTTGAGTGAGGCAATCCAAGCATTCTAGCAATATCTTGGAATTTTTCATCAGCTTTCCAGTAGTTGTACTTAGGCCATGTAGTCGTCTTAGATGGGCGAGTACCATTGTAACGGATAACGTATGGAAGTAAGATTGCGTTTGTACGTCCGTGAACAGTATGGTGAACCGCACCGATCTTGTGGGCCATTGAGTGGCTCATACCAAGGAAAGCATTGGCAAAGGCCATACCAGCCATTGTAGATGCATTGTGCATTTTTTCGCGAGCTTCTGGATCAGCTGTCTTAACAGATTTTTCCAACCATTCAAAGACAAGTTTGATTGTTTGAAGAGCGATACCGTCTGTGTAGTCGTTAGCAAAGTTTGAAGTGTAAGCTTCAGTCGCGTGAGTCAAGACGTCCATACCTGTATCAGCAGCGATGAAGTCTGGAACTGACTCAACCAAAGCAGGGTCAACAATGGCAATAGTTGGTGTCAATGAGTAGTCAGCCAATGGGTATTTACGATTGTTTTTCTTATCAGAGATAACGGCAAATGGTGTTACTTCTGAACCTGTACCTGAAGTTGTTGGAATACCAATGTATTTCGCTTTTTTACCAAGTGATGGGAAGCGGAAGGCACGTTTACGGATATCCATGAATTTTTGAACCAAGTCACGGAAGTCGATTTGTGGTTGTTCGTAGAAGAGCCACATTACTTTGGCCGCGTCCATTGGAGAACCACCACCAAGAGCGATAATTGTGTCTGGCTCAAATGCTCTCATCACTTCAGTACCACGTTCTACAGTTGTGATATCTGGATCTGGTTCAACGTCTGAGAAGACTTGGACAGTTACACGGTTGCTACGTTTGTTCAATTGGTCAATAATGCGTTGAACAAAACCAAGTTTTTCGATCGATTTGTCTGTAACAATCATAACGCGTTCAATATCTTCACATGTTTGAAGGTATTGGATAGAATTGCGTTCGAAGTAAATTTTTGAAGGAACTTTAAACCATTGCATATTATTTCTACGTTTCCCTACTTTCTTGATGTTTAGAAGGTTGATCGCACTCACGTTATCACCGACTGAGTTGTGTCCATATGAACCACATCCGAGTGTCAATGATGGAATGAAAGCATTGTATACGTCACCGATACCACCGAAAGTAGATGGAGAGTTCCAGATAATACGCATTGCTTTGATTTCTGTACCAAAGCGTTTAGCAAGAGCTTCGTCTTTTGTATGGATGGCTGCTGAGTGACCAAGTCCGTTAAACTCAACCATTTGACGAGCTTTTTTAAGACCGTCTTCTGTATCTTCAGCTTTTAGGACAGCGATAACTGGTGACAATTTTTCACGAGTCAATGGTTCTTTCGGTCCTACTTCTGCACATTCTGCTGCCAAGATGTTTGTTCCTTCTGGAACGCTAAATCCTGCTTGTTCAGCAATCCATGCTGCTGGTTTACCAACGATGTTTGCATTTAGTTTAGCACCTGCACAGTTTTTGCTGTTAGCTTTCACACCGAAACAGAATTCTTCAAGAAGGGCTTTTTCTTTTTTGTTTACAAAGTAAGTGTGATATGATTTGAATTCTTCTACAAATTCGTCATATACTTCTTTATCAATGATAACCGCTTGTTCTGATGCACAGACCATCCCATTATCAAATGATTTAGACATAACGATGTCATGAGCAGCTTGACGAAGGTCAGCAGATTTTTCTACATAGGCAGGAACGTTTCCGGCACCTACCCCAAGAGCTGGTTTTCCACATGAGTATGCAGCTTTAACCATAGCATTCCCACCAGTTGCAAGAATAGTTGCAACACCTTCGTGGTTCATTAGCGCTCCAGTTGCTTCCATAGATGGCTTTGTAATCCATTGCACACAGTTCTCAGGTGCTCCAGCTGCGATAGCTGCATCACGAACGATTTGTGCTGCGTGTGCTGATGACTCTTGAGCTGATGGGTGGAAAGCGAAAACGATTGGGTTACGTGTTTTCAAGGCAATCAATGATTTGAAAATCGCTGTTGAAGTTGGGTTTGTTGTCGGAGTGACACCACAGATTACCCCTACAGGTTCCGCAATCTTTGTCAAACCTGTAATTGGATCATCTTCGATAACTCCAACTGTTTTAACTCCACGCATATTGTTCACTACGTGTTCGCAGGCAAATAGGTTTTTTGTTGCCTTATCTTCAAATACCCCACGACCAGTTTCTTCAACTGCATGTTGTGCAAGAATACCGTGCGCGTCAAGCGCTGCAACAGACGCTTTTGCTACGATGTAGTCAACTTGCTCTTGGTTCAACTTGCGCATTTCATCAAGCGCAACCAAGGCTTTTTTCACGAGACCATCGACATGCTTTTCAGCAGCAAGTTGTTTTTCCTCTGGTGTTACTGTTTTTTTATCAGCCATATTATCCTCCATAGCCTTTAAGGATTTTATCCTTTGTTAATTTTTTCACAAGTTTATTATAACCCTTTTTTTATGCTTTGTAAACAGTTTCATAAGTATTTCACAAAGAATTTTTCTAAGTTTGTGATTTTTTTCTCAATATAGCTATGCAATAGAGTTTTGTCTGGACGATTGTGAAATTATGGAAAAAATTTTTTTATTTCACAAAGTTTTTCTAGTTGATAGTTAGTTATCGAACTCAAGCACAGAAAGCGTTTTCTTTCTGGTTTTGAAAAATAGTCTCCTAACTTGGAGACTACTGTTTTTGCTGAAAAACGCCTTGTTTAAAGGTTCCTTCATAAACAACTTCTTGCTCTGTAGTCAACTTCCCTTGACCTTCAGCCTGACCATTTACAAAATCACCTTCGTATTTCCAGCCAGCTTTTGATTGGAAAGTCCCTTTTCCATTAAAGGCTCCATTATTGAAATCACCTGTATATTGGTCTCCATTTTCAAAGGTCAGGGTTCCTTGACCATTCATTTTCCCTCGTACCAAGGTGCCATCATAAACAAGAGCTCCACCATCAAGTGTCAGGACACCCTTTTTAGGCGTATTTAGCAGAAATACCGAAAGAACACAGAGTACCATTACAACCACTGCAATGAGCTCTAATCCAGGACGAGTTAGGTAAACTCTACACTTCTCATAAAATTGTTTAAGCTTTTCCATTGTCACTCTCTTTTTCTAATCGATCTAGCCAGCGTTGACATCCACTTGTGATACGAGCATAGGTTTCCTCAAAATCTCCTGTATACCAAGGATCTGGGACACTTTCAGATGCAAAAGAGTAGATTTTGTACTGTAGTTCCTGAGGACACATGTGACGCAGATCTGAAACGTTTGAAGCATCCATACCGATAATGTAATCAAACGATTCAAAGTCTTCTCTGCCAATCTGAAGCGATGTTTTATCTTTGTCATACGGAATCTGATATTGCTGGAAAATTCCTTGCGTTCCCTTATGAATCGGATTGCCATGTTCCCATGATGACGTTGCACGACTCTCGATGTGGTAATCGCTCGTCATGGACTTCATCACAAACTCTGCCATGGGACTTCGGCAAATATTTCCTAAGCAAACAAATACTATTTTTTTCATCCCTTTTCCTCTTGTCTCATAGAAAAACGGGAGTGACAGGTCCCGTTTTATTCTTCGATTGCTCCGCCTTCGTCAACAACTGTTCCTTCTGGTGTCACAGCTTCTTTGAGTGGCAAAACGGTCTTGATAGCAGCCAATTCAAAAGTCAAATAAACGCCATCTACATCCAGTACGATTGTACCTTTCTCAGTATCTACTTCATCCACTGTTCCGTAAAGCCCACCAATTGTAATGACTTCATATCCTTTTTGAAGCTTGTTCAAGCTTTCCATACGCTTTTGTGCTTGTTTCTTTTGAGAGCGTTGCATAAAGAACATCAAAGCAAACATACCTACAAGCATGATCACAAATGTTAAATTTGGACTAATATTTTCCATAGTATTTTCTCCTTTGTATTTTACATAGGACTACTATATCAAATTTCAGCTACTTTTACAAGATTGTGCCTTGTTTTTATAGTTATAAAAAATCAGAGTTTTCACTCTGATTTTTTTGATTATTTCAAGTTTTGAACGACTTTGACTAGATTTTCAACTGTAAATCCGTACTCTGCCAATACTTTTGGTGCTGGAGCAGACGCTCCGAAGGTATCAATACCGAGAACGGCACCATCAAGACCAACATACTTGTACCAGTTTTGAGTTGCACCCATTTCGACTGCAATACGACGGCGAACTGCATTTGGAAGGATTTCTTCCTTGTAAGCTGCATCTTGTGCGTCAAAGACATCTGTTGATGGCATGCTAACTACACGGACTTTTGCACCTTGGCTAGCCAATTCTTTGGCAGCTGCGACAGCTAAATTCACCTCTGAACCTGTTGCAATCAAAATCGTGTCAAAATCTACTGCACTTTCATAGACCACATAGGCACCTTTCGCAACTTTGTCAAAGTCTGTTCCTTCTTCGACAGTCAAATTTTGACGTGTCAAGATAAGAGCAGTTGGTGTTTTTTCGCTTGTCACGGCAAGGTACCAAGCCGCTTGAGTTTCACGCGCATCTGCTGGGCGGAAAACATTGAGATTTGGCATAGCACGAAGACCTGCTAGGTGTTCAACTGGTTCGTGAGTTGGACCATCTTCACCAACCGCAATAGAGTCATGGGTGAAGACATAAGTCACAGGAAGTCCTTGCAAGGCTGACAAGCGGACAGCTGCTTTCACATAGTCAGAGAAGACGAAGAAAGTACCACCGTATACACGAAGTCCACCGTGAAGGGCCATCCCGTTCAAGATCGTTCCCATAGCAAATTCACGAACACCAAACTGAATATTGCGGTTCAAGCGATTAGCGTCATCTTGAAGTCCATCCTTTTTGATGTAAGTCATGTTTGAGTGAGCGAGGTCAGCTGATCCACCTAGGAAAGTTGGCAACTTGGCAGCGACAACGTTCAAAGCATCTTGACTTGAATTACGAGTTGCTTGAGAGAAACCATTTTCTAAGGCTGGGAAGTCTGCTGGAGTCACTTCAACTGGATCGCGTCCGTCGATGATGGCTTCTACTTCTGCAGCCAGTTCTGGATGCGCTTCTTTATAATCTGCAACTAATTTAGTCCAAGCTTGATAAGCTGATGCGCCACGGTCTGCAACATTTTCCTTGAAATCAGCATATACTTCAGCTGGGATTTCAAATGGTTCATAGTCCCAACCGAGGGCTTGACGAGTTGCTGCAGTTTCATCTGCTCCAAGAGGAGCACCGTGTACGGCATTAGTTCCTTGTTTGTTTGGAGAGCCATATCCAATAACAGTCTTCACTTCAATCAAAGATGGCTTGCCTGAAGCTTTAGCTGTTTCGATAGCAGCATGGATAGCTTCCAAGGCTGTTCCATCTTCGACCAAGGCTGTATGCCAGCCGTAGGCATTGTAGCGATCACGAACACTTTCAGTGAAAGAATCCTTTGTCTCACCATCCAAGTTGATGTCATTTGAATCATAAAGAACCACCAACTTGTCAAGTTTTTGCAAGCCTGCGTATGAAGCCGCCTCACTTGAGACACCTTCCATCAAATCTCCGTCTCCACAGATAACGTAAGTATAGTGGTCAAAGATATTGAAGCCTTCGCGGTTATATTTGGCTGCTAAGAAACGTTCTGCTTGGGCAAAACCAGTAGCAGTAGAAATCCCTTGACCTAGAGGACCAGTTGTAGCGTCAACCCCTGCTGTATGACCAAATTCTGGGTGACCTGGCGTTTTGGAACCCCATTGGCGGAAGTTCTTGACTCCATCCATGCTAACATCTTCAAAACCAGAAAGGTGAAGAAGGGCATAGAGAAGCATAGAGCCGTGTCCTGCTGAAAGAATAAAACGGTCGCGGTTGATCCAGTTTGGTTGAGCTGGATTGATACGAAGTTGCTTTGTAAAGAGGCTATAGGCCATTGGAGCAGCCCCCATAACCACCCCTGGGTGACCTGAGTTTGCTTTGTTGATGGCGTCAATACCTAGAAAACGAATTGCATTAACAGATAGATTTGACATAGAATTTCCTTTCTCTTTGAGGTGATTAATAAATCACACATCCTATTTTACTATTATATGAAAAAATGCATAGAATAGCAATAAAACAATTTGCGTTCATCTAACACATTTGATTTTCTATTCCCTCGTCACTTCATAGTACGGAAGCAAGCGCGCATAAGCCTCTTCTAGCTTCTCCAATATCGCTTCTACTGACTGATTTGCAATGAAGGAAACATCTGCCTTAACCAAAACTTTACGGACTTCCTGACTTCTCAGCTTCTCGCGTAAAGTACGACGATTCTCCTCAGTAGCCTCCACCTTATGACTTTCCCCATTTGAATAGACTAAATAATAAATTCCTTCTACCGCTGGAAGTTCTAAAACCTTGGCTTGCTTGTCTAAAGTCTGCTCATCTTTCTTGCGCTCGATGAAACTGACCTCCAAAGAAATCCCATAATTAGTAGGTGTTCCATATAAACGAAGAGCCATCATAGGTTCTGTCACTTGTCCGTCTCTCTGAAGATAGGCCCAGAAATGCGGCCGTAAGCGTTGCGCTTGGTTCATCCACTGACTAGTCTGTTGCAGTTGCCATTCTGGATGACTTGCTTGAAAGGTTTTGGCCAATTCTGTGAAAGACTTTCGGGCCTCTTGACCTTTTTGCCGCAAGGTCAACATCTTTTCTCTTTCATCGCCAGCTTTATCAGGATTACGGTACTGGACTCCTGCAAATGATAGGTATTCTCTAACTGCTTTCAGCATATCTGAATCTTTCCTTTCCTAGCAAAAAATCAGGACGAACCTGATTTTGCTTTGCTTATTCTGCATCTACGACAACATAGCGATTTGGTTCGTCACCCTCAGAGTAACTCGTCACGCCATCCATGCGTGAAATAATGCGATGGATAATCTTGCGTTCGCTATTTGACATTGGATCCGTTTGTTGGCTACGACCTTCTTCTAAAACGCGAGTCGCCAATTTTTGAGCGTAGGTTTGCAAGACTTCTGCACGGTGTTCAACGTAATCATTGACATTGATTGTGATGTAGAAGGTTCTTGAATAGCGATTGTAAAGGTAATTTTGCGCTAACAGCTGAAGAGCTTTCAAGACTTTTCCGTGGTAGCCGATAATGCGACCTGGTTCATTAGTGTCAATTTGAAGATTGATAGTGCGGCGATTGTAGTCGCTTGAAATCGTCCCTTCAACATCCATATCATCCACAATGGTTTGAACGTAGCTAGCTACTTCAGTTGCCACTTGTTCGATGTCATAACTTGGTTCTACTTTCAAGCCTAAATCTTCCAAAGATTGACTTGTTGCTTTCTGGGTTTCAGTTTCTTTTTCTGGAGCAGATTCCACTTCCTCGGTAGTATCCTCTGGTTCCAATTCATTTAAAATTGAAATATGGCCTGTTTCTTCCAAAATCGTGCTGGCGTGCTTTTCATTTTTCAAGATTTCAGCCTTGACCTCTTCAGAGACACCTTGACCTTCTTCTTCAATCTTCTTGATGGCTTCCACTACATGCCCCAAATCAACAGTTGCTTCACTTACTGTTTTCACGGGTTCATTTTTTTCATTAACTTCTTTTGGAACCCCTTTAATGGCCTGCTGGTTGGCTTTGATCACTGTCGTTTCACTAATGGCTTCGATATCAACTTGAGCTGGCTTCTTACCAAACAAGCCTAAGAATCCTTTTTTCTCTTTCGAAACGACCTTGATGTGGGCCTTCATTCTTGGAATATCTAATTCTTTCAATCCTTTTTGGATTGCTTCTTCAACCGTTGAACCTGTAAATAATACCATTACCAGATTCCTCCTTATTTTTTCTTTTTCTGTGCTTTTTTCAAAGCTCTTCTCTTCTTGCCTTCTAAATCTTTTTCTGCTTGCGCCACTGCTTCTCTTTCAGCAATAATCTTGAAAGGATTGTTCAAGAAATAGGTTTGCAGAACTTGGTAAGCATTGGATACAGCCCAGTACAAGGCTACACCACTTGGGGCGGAGATGGCAAAAACAAAGATCAATACAGGCATACCATACATCATCCCTGTCGTAGCTCCACTTTTTTCAGACAAAGCTTTATTCGATAACCAGCTACTCAAGAAGGTAAAGACTGCCGCCAAAATCGGAAGGACAAAACTTGTATCTACTCCTCCCAAATTAATCCATAAAAAGTGACCTGTTTTCAAAAAGTCTACTCGACTCAAGGCTTGAAAGAGTCCCAAGAGAACAGGCATTTGTATTAAAATCGGCCAGAGAGAGGATGAATGTTTGATCCCTAACTCTTTATAAACCTTACGCATCTCCTGGTCTAGCTTGGTTCTACTTTCCATGTCACGACCCGGGTATTGCTCTCGCAAAGCCTTGATGCGCGGTTGAGCCTCTTGCATTTTTCTAGAGGCAACCATCTGTGTCTGAAAGACCGGTAATAGAATCGTCCGAATCAAGATTGTGAAGAGGATAATCCCCACTCCGATACTAATGTCAAAGGACAAAAAGCGGATAATTTCAGCAAAAAAATAGACAAATTTGCTCCAAAAGTCTGTTGAGTCTGCTGTTATATCGCTAGCTGTACCATTTGTTGCACAGGCTGTCATGATAAACAAGGACAAGCCCAACAAACTAGTCAACTGTAGTTTCTTTTTCACTCCCATTTCCTTCCTGGTAAATCTTTGATAACTTTAATACGTGGAGTAGGTTTTTCTCCATCTCTGCATATTCCAAGGTTTCCACCCCTTTTCGGGCAATCACGACAAAATCAACATGCTCTACTAAACTCCCTTTTACACCTTGTAGAATGTGCCGGATTCGTCTCTTGATTTGATTTCTGGTAACTGCATTCCCCAGCTTTTTGCTGACGGACAGTCCTACTCGAAAATGGTTTTGCTGGTTTTCCAATTGGTAGACAACAAATTTTCGATTGGCAAAACTTGTTCCGTCCTTGAAAATCGCCTTAAAATCTTTCTCTCTTTTTACACGAAAGCTTTTCTTCAAAACTCAACTCCATCTATTAAATTACTACTATTATACCATATTTTTTGAAAAAGCCAATAACAGCAAGGTTTTAGACATTTTCTACATAAAAAAAGCTGGAAAATCTCTTTTCCAACTTCTTTTCACAATCAAATTTTATGTGTATTTATTTATTTTTTCAAGCGTTCCACATCGCGTGCAATCACCAATTCTTCATCTGTTGGAATAACCAAGACACGGATTTTCGCTGCGTCAGTTGAGATGTCTCCCGTTACGCCAAAGACGTTCTTTTCTGGATCCACATCACAACCAAACCAAGAGATACCTGAAATGACATCCTCACGAACCAAAGCAGCATTTTCACCGATACCTGCTGTGAAGATAATCGCATCTGCCCCATTTAAGACTGCAAGGTATTGGCCGATATATTTTTGGATACGATCGACGTACATTTCATAGGCTAAAGTCGCATCATGGTCTCCTGCTTCCATGGCAGCAATCACATCACGCATATCGCTTGACTGGCCAGAAACTCCCATGAGCCCTGATTCACGATTGAGAACGCGACTAATATCTTCTGGGGTATTGAAATCCTCTGTATATTGCATGAGATAAGGGATGATAGCAGGGTCAATATCTCCTGTACGAGTTCCCATCATCACACCGCCGAGTGGTGTGAATCCCATAGAAGTATCCACAGACTTCCCACCCTTAACAGCTGTGATAGAAGCCCCGTTACCAATATGACAGGTAATCAATTTCAAATCTTCTAGAGGGCGGCCCAAAAGTTTCGCTGCTTCTCCTGCGACAAACTGGTGGCTTGTCCCGTGGGCACCATATTTACGAACCTTGTTGTCTGTGTAGTATTTAGTTGGTAGAGGGTAGCGATAAGCCTTTTCTGGCATGGTTGTGTGGAATGAAGTATCAAATACAACAACACTGGTAATATCTGGCAGCAATTCCTTAAATGCGCGAATTCCAGCTGCGTTAGCTGGATTGTGAAGAGGAGCCAACAGTCCCAATTCCTCAACTTTTTCTAACACATCTCCCTCAACAACTGTTGATTCCTTGAAATATTCACCACCTGCAACGACGCGGTGTCCGACACCTGTAATCTCATCGTACCCTTTGATAATATCAAAACGAATCAAGTCATCCAATAAAATTTTAACGGCTTGTGTGTGGTCTTCAATATCAAGAATTTGTTGCTCCGAACGACCGTCAAATTTTACTGTTGAAATGGAATCTTTCAATCCAATACGTTCAATCAAGCCTTGAGCCAAAACTTTCTCTTCTGGCATTTGATAAAGTTGCCATTTCAAGCTTGAGCTTCCGGCATTGATTGCAATTGTTTTTGTCATAAGATGATACCTCTTTTTAAGCGTTTTCATCTATTATAACAAAATCTCTTTTATATTTCAGTACCTTTGCTCCAATTTTGAAAATTTTCTTTAAAGTTCAACAAAACTGACGGATCTTGCAAGCTAGTAAGAGGGTAGACAAAGGGTTCTATTTCCTTGTCTCTTTTCTTCTGTAAGACAAAAATACTTTTAGCTTGGCTTGCAGTTGAGAAAATATCCTCTGGCAGAGCGATGATAGCAGCCAGACTCACTTCGTCTTTGAGCCACCCTTTTAATAAGTCACTTTGAGGACTGGTCAATAAATCACTCGGAGCTAGAAAAATTGCATAGCCATCTGACTGAAGGTACTTGAGGCCTTGTTCCATCAGCAAATGGTGGGCATAGGTATGCTCTTGACTAGAAGCCACTTGATAGCGTGAAGCGATGGCATCGTCTGGGTAATAGCCAACAGGCAAGTCGCTGATGACCACGTCGCTTTCTTTAAGCATTTGCGGACGAACGGCGTCGCCTTGAACAAATCCTGCCTGCAAACCAATCACATCTGCCATACTGGCTGCCAAATCAATCAGCAAGTCATCCACTTCGATTCCCAAGTAATCTACTTTTTTAGCAAGAGAAGTCAAGAAAGTAGCCCCCAAAATCCCCATACCAGAGCCTATTTCGAGGATGCTAATTTCCCCTTGTTCAAACAACTCTTCTACAACAAGTACCAAGAGGAGGGCAATGGCATCTGGTGTAAACTGGTGATTGGCCTGTAAAGGTTCCGTTTGTCCTGCCTTCATCAAGAGAAACTGATAGGTCTTGAGCCATTCTTCTTGGCGAAGCGCTAAGCGTTTAAGGGCTTGATTGTTCTCTTTGACCTGCTCTAGCTCGGTCTCACCATCCAGGTAGATACTATTTTGCTCTACCAAGGCATCATAAAAGTTGGTCGCCAAATCACTTTGGATGACTTGGACATTCTCTAGTAAATACGTATAAGCTTGTTCAATTTTTTCAAAATCCATATTCCTATCTTATCAAATTTCCCTCCTTTTTTCCATCTGAAGAGAAAAAATCACTGCTTTAGTCAGCGAGTGATTTTTGGGCTACTGTTAAAAAGAGTTCTGAATAATTTCCTTGAAACAATTCTTCAGCGCTATAGAGAATCTGACTATGCACAGATGAAAAAACCTGCTGAATTAACTTATTTTCCAGTTCAGCTAAATCAAAACCATGATGGTTGGTATCTGTCTTGACAAAATCAGCGATGAGAACTTGTCCATTCTCCCTAAGGTGATGGTAAAACATGGCAAGAGCCGCATCCAAATCAGGCATATGATGAAGAACCCTACAAACAACAATGAGATCAAACTCTTTCTCCAAGGGATTTTTCAGTAAATCCTGCTCCAAAAACTGGATATTCTTGATTTCTTGCTGCTCTGCTTTCAAACAAGCTTGCTCCAGCATTTTCTCAGAAATGTCTACAAGAGCGACAGACTTAGCCTGCTTGGCTAGGGGCAAGGCTAATAGCCCCGTCCCACCACCAAAATCCAGAATTTCTTTGTCTGATAGAAAATCAATCTGTTTCTCGATAGCTTGACAAACCAAGTTTGCAAGGAATATATTTTGGGGCGAATCAAAGGTTTCTGCTTTGTGATTAAAATCATGTTTCATGCTTTTAGTTTAGCACAAAGAAGTTGAATTGACTAGGATTTGTCTTTCTTTTCAGGCTTTTCTTCTGATTTTTTCTTCCCTGCTTGATTGCTTGAATCAGTCGCTACCTCTTCCTTTTTAGCTGTTTTCTTTTCTTGGTTTTTCATCGGAGGAAAGAGAAATTCATAGTTGCCCTTATTCATACGAACACTTGTTACAAAACCTGTTTTCGTATTGTGATACCTGACTTTTCCTAAGTTGAAGACTCGTTCTCCACTTTCTTGCTCAACCTTATCTTTACTTCGCTTGGCCATGGCGAAAGCAGCCAACTTTTCTTTGTTTAGGGCAAAGTCTTTGTGATGGGCGACTTGCCGGTTCAAATAAAACTGCAACAAAAGGCTAAAAATAGCTGCCATGGTGACTGCATATAAAAGAACGCCTGCCTTAACTTTTTGCTTTTTCCACACGATAGATGAACTCCCTTTCTAAGCCCTTTTGAAATTGGAAACGAAAGCGAACCAATTGATTTTCCTCTGTAATTTGAGCTGATTTAAGTCCATAAACCATAGGTTGGTAGCCCCGTCCGCTGGTATCCGTTTTTCGAAAATCATCCGATTTAGACTTACCTATAGAGATATCCTTACCATCCTGTTTCATGTAGAGGCGATTACCTTCCACCTTTTCAAACTGCGAACGCTCTAACTCTGCCTCCAGTTGATCCACAAACAAGAGCCACTCTTTTTGCTCGCTTTGCTGCTGGTAACGAACTTCTGAAATGAGGAGCTGACTCATAGCTTGAAAAAGGAGCAAGCCCCCACTGATGACAATAAGAGCAATCAGAGATTCTAAAAGAGTGAACGCTCTTACCTTACTGCTCTTTAAGGTCGAGTAACTTCTCTGAACCATGATAGACCTCCACTCCCTTTTCACTAGAAAACACCTGAATCTCCACTCCGTTTATGTTTACCTGATTTTGACCTGTCTGCAGAGCCATCTTAGCTACCCTCAAGACTTCTTCCTTTTGCAAGATTCTTGCTTCTTCTTGCCTATTTTTCTGGATTTGTCCCAAAAGAAGGGTCGCAATGCTGGCAAAAACGGCTAGAGCAACTACTGCTTCTAGTAAGATCACTGCCTTAATTTTTAGTTTCCTTAATGCGTTTAATTTTTCCATTTCCTAGATATAATTGATAGCGAATCGCTCCTTTACTGGTCTGAAATTCAACCTTAGCCAGGGACGAATTGCCCCCAGCTCGGTCAAATATAATGCTTTGTCCTGATGGTGCCTGAATTCCTTTAGGAACGATCAAGTTTTGACTGCCATTGCTGATCATCTGCCCGTCTAAGTTCAAGCTGGTCTTTTGCTGACTGGCTACACTGCGTTTTTGTGTTTCCCGATAGAGTTCTTCAAACTCCATAAAGAAAATCTGCTCCTCCACCGCTGCAAAACTGGATTGAACAGAACCGGACAAGCCCAAAGCAAGGATACTCACAAGTCCCAAAACTAAGAGACTTTCCAGCATAGTAAAGGCCTTAATCTGCAACAGTTTGACTTGTTTTTTGTTTTGCATGGTAGTCTTTATAAGCTTTAGCTTGCTCAGCTGTGATACGGCCGTCCGCTTGTAATTTGCTAAGGCTGGCATCATCATTCTTGTCCAAACGATAGAGCTCTGCCTGGCTTTCTACTACCTTGACAACAGCAGCTTTTCCTTTATCATCTACGGCATCCTTTTGCTTGGTCAAATTGGGCACAAAGAGCAAGAGAAGAACGCTGATGATTAAAAGGACGACTAGCATTTCAATCAAGGATAGTAAAATTTTTGATAAAAAGTACTTCCATAGCAAACAAAAAAACCGCAAGCATAAGCCTGCGGTTACAATTAGAACAATATTTTAGAAAATTTCCTTTCTATTTTTTAAAAAATTATTTAGTAGTGATGAGTCCATTAGGCTCAACAGTAAACTCTGGCTTGTCTGCCATTGTGCCGTCTGAATTGAGGTAGTACCAGCCTGAGCCGTCAGCTGATTTGATGAACTGTTTGGATTTCATGTCGCCATCCTTGGCATCTAGGTAGTACCAGTGGTCTTTATATTTAACCCATCCAGTGGCCATCTTGCCATCTTCTTTGAAGTAGTACCACTTATTGGCAATGAGTGCCCAACCAGTCGCCATGGCACCACTTGGTAGCAAGTAATACCAGTATCCGTCCGTATGCTTGTGCCAAGCGTTAGCCTTCATGTAGCCGTTGCTATCGAAGTAATACCAGACATCGTCAATCTTCTGCCAGCTATTAGCAGGGTAAGAGCCGTCTGAATTAACATGCCACCAGCCAGTCGCATTTTTCTTCCAGCCGATTTCGATATCATCGCCACCAAGCATTTCTTGGACGGTAGAACCAAGCGACTGATAATGCTTGATTTTAGCAATCACATAGTCACGCAAGCTATCATTGTAGCCACCGTGCAATTCAAGGGACCGTGCAGGGCATGAGGTGCTTGAAAACTCGTTATGAAACTTGATATTGCTATAATTTGGAGTATCACCATAATAAGTCATATCCTCGGCCATTTGTCGCAATACCATGTTTTCATTTTCGATAAACTCGGCGTCTGATGCGCTCAACTGCTGACATACTTCGTAGCTTAGAGAGTTCATGTTGGCATCGTAGTTAGCAGCAGACCATGAGCCGTTATACGTGTCTTCAACTCGCACAATTGCATCTCTTGTGATGTAATAATGTGCAAAACCAAGTTCAGCCTGACCATTGTCATATCGTGACTGGAGCCATTCGATGTAGGCCTTTGCATTTTTTGAGCCAGCGTCATTATGTAAGACATAATATTTTGGACGTTCAGTCGGACGAGAGCCTGAAATTCCATTGAAGATTGTATGGTTAATGATTTCTACCATCCTTATTCCCCTTTCCAGGCATCGTTCATGCGTTTCACTGCTGACTCGATAAATGTATCGAGGTCTTTATCTGCCATGCTGATGTTATATTTTGTGAGCTCAGCTCTGACTTTATCACGAGCTTGCTCCAGCTTTTCTTGACCTTTATAGCCCGTTTCAGCTGCTACCTGTTCCACAGCATTGACCGCATTTTGGGCCAAGATTTCAACGATTTTGATAGTCTTTTCTCCGCCTTTTTTGACAAGAAAATCCTTAATAGATTTGACTGCGATACCAGCCAAAATGACAAGAATGCTAATTGCTCCATTTGCGATAATTTCATTGATTTGTTGCATGTTATTCTCCTTTTTCGATTTCGTCCATGCGGTCGTTCATGCGGACCATTTCTTTCTGAATGTCTCCGACCGTGTGTGTAATTGTGGTTAATTCTGTCGTTGTCTTTTCAAGATGAGTCATCAAACGCTCTTCCCGTCTGTTAGAGTCGGCTTTTGATTGCTCATGCAGATCCATAATCTTCTTCTCTCGCTTATCCGAAGTCTTGATAAGATATCGAATGATGATAAAGAAGAGTAGGATAAACAAAATCGCCCAAGCAACCTGGCTTTGAGCAATTTTTTCAGCTTCTTCAATCAGCATACAACCTCCCTCTACTCAATACGTGGCATGACCACGGTCAACACACCTTGTTGTAGCATTTCAGCAAGTGACTGCTCTTTGTATGTGTAACCCTCTGTGGCCTGCATTTGAAACTTGAAAATAGTTTGTGTCCCTTTAGGCCATTTTGGATTGGTATCAAACGGATAAGGCATGGCAATGATGTCTCCATTTGAGTAGCGTGTACTCGTTACAAGTGGCTTAACAAATGCTGCTACCTTGACATAGGCGTTGGTAGGCATACCTCCACTTTGTGAAATAGCAAGAGCAATCAATACCTCTGTGATAGCTGAAACAGTATCAAGATTTTCTTTTGTTTCTGCCGCTGCTTGCTCAGCTTTATCCGCTGCCTCTTTGTTCTTTTGCAGTTCTTGATTTACTTTGCTAAAACGTTCATTTTCAGCACGCTGTGGAAAATTCTCCTGATAAAGAGCCTCGAGTGCCAACTCAAAGAGTTCAGTATTAGACAAACTGATTTTGTCAGCTGGTAGCAAGACAGGTACGATAGCGCCATCTGAATTAACAAGTGTGACCTTGGTTGCTGATGCAACACCACTTGCATCAAATTCTTGTGATTTTGAGCCATATTCTAGTTTCATATTTCCTCCTTTTAAAATTATTATCTGATTTTTTATGTAGGTTTTTTACGGTTTTAAGGGTAAGGATCATTTGTAATATAAGTTATTGTACCTGTCCAATATTTGTTTCCTGGCGCTTTACTTGTCAGACGGATTTTCCCATCTGATGCAAGGTGCAAAATAGCCGTACCTGTTACTGTTGAGTCAGACAATCCTTGTAAAACCAAGTTAACCTCTTGAGCTGGTCTAAATCCAGCTGGTATTGTTTCTTTGACTTCTCGATAGTCTGAAATTGTGGCAATGTCTGCGATTTTTCTTTCGGTTGAAATTGTGACAAGATTGCCATTTCTTGTTACGTTACCGTTGATAAACCAACCTAGCTCAATTTTCCTCTTGACTGTTTCTTGAACGGTAGCAATCTCTTTCCATTGCGTCGGAGCCCATTTATTGGCATTGTTATAGACTCTAACAAATACACGCCCTGTCCCTATTGAGGTGAAAAATTGGACGCCTTTCCAGCTATCAAGCCAAAAATTTTGATACAGACCCCACTCACCGTTTTTTCCTGTTGGATTGTCATCGTATTTGCCTGTTCTCCAACCAAATTCTGTAGCTTGCTTATTCCAAATATCATCCCATTGAGCACTACCTCTACCTAGACCTCCATTGTTATCAGTCAGCTGATATTGCTGTATGGGTTTGTTGTCTGCGTAGATGTTGCCCTTGACATCAAGAGCGCCTTGCTCCCTGATTTTGTTGATACCAACCCCTGAGCGGTCATAAGACAAAACCACGCTCTCTGTGGCTACATTGACCATGAAATCAGACCGTGTGAATTTGTCCTCTAACGTGCCTATGACAACCCATGACTGATTAGCTAGATAATTGCCTGCAAGATTAGCCTGAGAATTGACTAGGTTTGAGATACTTGTCCAGGAGCCAGTAGCTGGTCCCGTGTCTACTTGAAAATTAGTAGTCCCAAGCCGAGCAACCTTGAATGTCAAGGTCATTGAGTTCTTTTGACTTCCTGCAACCATCAGAGGTGCTATTTTGGCATTTCTCGTAGCGGTCAATGTGCTAGAGGTTGAGCCCGTTCTTGCTATGCTAAAACTTAATGCTGGAGCAAAATACTCAAGCACGGTTACAGATACCTCTCTAGTATCAGACCATCTACCACGGCTGTCAGAGACGCTAGCTCTGATTTTGATTGTGCCATGATAATTCATAATGCCAAGACTGCCACCGTTTGAACTTGTGGACTGGTTTTTGCCAACGATTTCAGCATAGTATCCAGTTATTGATGAGCCGTAGGAACCAACTGCGCCATTAAACGCTACCTTGATGTTAGAGATTACCTGGATGAACGTATCAGACTTAGGGATGAGGTTTTGAGCCGCACCATTTAGGTCCGACAGGGAAACTCCTGTAAATGTGGGTTTCACATTTGCTGGCACGCTTGCCGTCAAGGTTGTTGACTGCGTTCCAGTCTTGGTAGATCCTGAATAAGTATCGACGTAGATTGTCCCTGTTCCATTTGCAGAGTTTGGAATGTCGTTGGCAAAATCAAGAGGGATCGTCCAGCTAGTAGATGTGTCTACATTCGTTGCAATCGTTCCTGACTTGCCAGCCCAGGCATAGCGCACTGTATGCTTGAAGCTCGGATTTTGACGGTTGATGTTGATAGTGATTGTACTACCAATGACACCAGCACCTACCCTAACAGAGCTTGAGCGTGGGATAGTAGTCAAAGTGAATGAGTTACTGCTGAGCGTTAATGTTCCAGGCGACCATCCACCACCTCCACTGAATGTAGCGGATAAGCTAAACGTTTTTTTACCATCATTCTCATGTCTGATTGTTACTGTTCTATCAATCAGCATAATTGAGCTATTTTGACTCAGCATAGATGGACGGCCTGACCAACTCAAAGTCTGACCATCGACAGTTACAGAGGAAGAGCAGTCATAATCTGAGAATGTATGAGCACCGTTGGTCAAAGCAAGTCTTACCCTTACTTGACTACTATTATCAGTGGTATTTTGAGACACCTGGTCTACCCACAGTCTGAGATAATAGCTCCTATCGTTATTTGACCAAAATTCAGCCATTAGTTACCTCCTACATATCTAATCACGTTCATATCCATATTGAGATGGTACTGTTCTTCTCTAAATCGTCCAATTTGAACTGTTTTAGAAAAGATACCATTCTCGATATGAATGACCCCTTGTGAAATATACATGACCTCAACCCCTGCTGAATACATTGAAATTCGTCCGTTAGGATTGAACATCATGCTAGAGCTACCGTCATTCTTACCAATCACAAGCCCCTCATTTGAGGAACTCATATAGGTATCGATGAAATTCCAGCGGTCAGACAATTCTCCCAAGTCCTTAGCAATATTAGAAACACGCTGACTAGCTGCAATCAAATCTTTCTCAGCTTGTACCCTCGCTATCTCGTTAGATTGGACAAAGTCTTTGTAAGCCTTTATCCAATTATCAAGCGTGTCAGCGCTAGCTTTAGCCTCAAGCTCAGCCTGGATAATTCCAGCTTTCTCATTTAGAGCGTTCAGTTGCTCCTGAGTTAGCCCTTGATCGGCTTTAGAATTAAGGCTATCCTCAATATCCTCAGGAGCTGGTATCCAATCAATAGGGACTGTCCCTGTATTCACTCTTAGATTTGAGATGATGACCGTTCCATCTGAACCTTTCTCAAAATTTAGATACAAGGCAATCTCTTCAATTAGATCGCTTGTCCTACCGTCTGAGTATGGTTTCCACAGCCAAGGTTGAGAATACGTGCCAGATTTAACAGATGTAGTATCTATGTGTTGTATTCCTAAGGCTTTATCATCAGTAGTAAAATCCCACTGTTCTGGCGAACCGTTTCTATATTTAATTACACGATTAAGCCTAAAACCTTTGATGGTTTCAGAGGCCACATAATCAAACGTTAAATAAAGTGGTTGAACCGTTGGCCAATTCTGAGCTGATTGTGCTAGTGTATAGATTTTCCCTTGATTTCCTATAGTTGCTCTAGCAGTTCCTAGTGCAAAGTTACGAGCCCCAACCCTCACATTATCAAAGAGAGCTGTCCAGTTGTAGCTTGTAGGATCCTGACTGTCTGCCTCTGTAAAATCTGTGTACGTCCCAAAATAGCGCTTGTTGGCGCTTGATGACGTACTGAACCCATCACGTCCGTTCTCTGAATTGGCCCAAGCTCTATGCAAGTACTGAGTTTTTCCTGCCGTTCCGTCAGACGTATTGATAAGAGTCAGTTGCTCAGACGCTACCTCTTTGTTATCAATCCAAGCCGAAACCGTCAATACCATTTTCTGATTGATGTCGGCAGCCTTGACAATGTAACTAGAGCTTGTGGCTTTGATTTCGCCATCCACCACCCAGCGCCATCCGCTATTGATGACCTTGTTACCTTTCATCAAAGTAGGAGTCACAATCGTCTGACCTTGGCCGTTCTTAAAGGCTACACCGTTGTCAGTGGCTAGCTTGATAGTATAAGGCTTAGCGTCCTCTATCATCCTGTCTAGCTGTTGCTGAATGCCCTGAGATAGACGATTTTCAAGCGCTTTGGCATTTGAGAAAGTGGTCTTGTTATTCTTCGGATTGGTAAAACTGATGACTTGCTCAGATACCCTCATCTCAAGCAAGAGAGTAGGGTTAAAGCCGTCATCATAGACTTTTACTGTGTCTCCTATTTCAAGATCCGCAAAGCCCTCAGCCTCGTAAGTTACTGCTGGGTAACAGTTCTTTTTGAGTTCACGGTAAGCCGTCGAACGGATGACCTCAGGATTTGAACTCTCTACAGTCATGTCCTTACGAGTCCACTGGTCACGGTCGCCTGTTGAATGCGTGAAAGTAGACGGATACATCTGCATTGAAAGAGGGGCATACAAAGCAGCCCCTGACTGGTAGAACTCACGTTCTCCCTTTGCATTGTTGACAGACCAAGGGCCAAGCCCTCTAATATCAACTACGTTGCCTTTGTCATCTTTACCCGTTGGGACAACCGTGTTATAGATCCCAGTTTTGTCAATCATCCTAGTGATTGTCTTGAGGTTTTTACCATACTTCAAGATTTTGGGACTAATTTGACCTACCCCTTGGTGGCTATCGTCGTGCTCATGATAGACATTGACTGTAAATGACTTGATAGAACTGTCAGCGTTGAGACGTGTGTCAAACTCAATTTCTGCGCCAAACTTCTTAGCTAGACTAAGTAGCCTGTTGAGCTTGGTGTCTGAACCCTCCCACTCAGCAGAGATTTTCTTATTAGCAACTTCATTGATACCAATTTTCAAGAAAGTATAGTTGAGCAAGTCCATTTCCTCACAAAATTCCTTAAAGCTCATGGCTTTAGGGGACTTGTAAGGAATAGAGTACTCATTGATCAGTTCAAGGTTTAGGTTGATACTATAACACTTTATAACTTTCTCATTTTCCTCAATTTTTCGGATTGTATGCAGGTAAGTTCTGCCCTTGTATCTGAATGAAACAAAGGCTTTCTCATTGAGAGAATTATAAGCCCTCTTTTTGCCTACATCTGAGATAATAGCCTTTTTAAAAACAGTAAAATCAAAGGTACTAGAGCCAGTTTCTAGGTATCTTGTCCAGGCATCGTTGAAATAGTTCAATGTATCCTTTTTGTCATTGTCCACAAAGGCTACTTTTCTCAAATTTGAGTCATGTATTGTCAATAACATTGCTATAGATACCTTTCTTTAAATTCTACTTTGACAGTGGGCTTGGTCTTGACCCAACTTGAGCAATAGACCTCAAGCTGACTGTTTCCAGGTGGAATAGTCAAGAAACTTGAGCCATCCACAACATCTACAATCTTCTCAAGGCCGTCCACTGTAACAGTGTCATTCTCGCTGTTTAGCACAACGTTTGAACCGACTGGGTAGCGGTTCGGCACATCACCGACTCCTGGCACAAAATCCTTACGGTACAGTAGTTCGTCTATGTACATGTGAGTAACCATAGGTTTATCATGGTAGGCCCCAAGCATGACATGGATCTTAGCGGACTTCCTGCCTTTAATTTCAGGAATGGTAAAGCTATAATGAGAGCCTTGGTAGTAGACCTGGACCCTATCATCATTCCGCTTTATTTCAAATTGTCCGTTCGAGGACGTGAATGGGTTCACCTTGCTATCTGATAGACCTGTAAAGTTCCAGCATTTAAGAAAGTAATAGCTTCCCTTGCCGTCAGATCCAAACACATTGAACTCACATTCTTGCCCCTGAGTACGTTTGAACGTTTCGACTCCATACAAAAACTGGCCTGCTGTATCAGATACAGTAATCTTGATAAAGCCATATTGATTGATGGCACCAGGTAAAAAAATCTGTTTACCGAAAATGTAATCATCAAGAGAGCCAACGCCTCCAGCGCTATCTAGAGGGATGTCCCATGTCAGACCTGTAGCGTAGTTTTTAGTATTAGCGCCGTCAAACTGGTCTCTTAGCTTAATGTGTTTTTTATCCCAAAGCGTCAGTATTTCAGATACACCTTTCACATTCTCGCTGTTGTCGTTTGTGATCGTCTTGTTCTTTGTTGCTCTAGTAAAACCATCTGAGATTTTATTACCTCGGAAATCAAGTAACACCTCAGACCGCTTGACTAGACCTATATCAGCCTCTTCACGGTCGCCAACTTCAAGAGCCCCGCTAGTATTGACTATCCCAATATAGCCATTCTCGGCGTTATTCTTAACCGTAATGACAGGAAAGGCTGGGACATTGCCATTATTGACCAAGTTAAAAACCACCTTGTCAGGTTGCTCTTGTCCGTTATCAAAGCGCCTATAAGTCGTGCCATGTGCGACACCGTCAGGAACAAGAATCTCAAACTCGCCCTTTTGAAGCCATCTAGCTACGTTATCGACATCCACAGAGCCAATGACAATTCCCATATAGTACTTGTCAGGCTCGTCTGAAATATCAATACGAACTGGCTTGTCGGTGTTTAGGATTGTAGCTAAGGTGTGCTTGGCCAATTCGGTATCCCTAGCCGTTTTTTTCTGAACGGTAAATTTAACTTTGATTTTTTTAGGTCCGGTTCTTACTTCTTGGACGTTTACGCCCAAAAAAGGGGCGTCATTTGTTGTGACGTCCCTTTCGTTTCCTACCGGACGAATTACTTCGTTGATTTTTATAACCTCAGAGAGGTCGTGATTGTTATAGATAACTGTGTCCATTAAATAATCCCTCTCATCATGTTATCGATCATGAGCTTGTCATTTTGGTAATCGGTCATCTTTTGTCCGATTTGGCCAACAAGCGCTCCGCTTTCCATCATCAGACTGACTGGACGTTTGACTGCCCTTTCAGCGACTTCCAGAGCTTGCTCTACAAGATGGTTAGATTTTTCTTGTACAACCTTAACGCTCGCTTTGATTTGACGGTCTAGGTCTGACTTGACCTGAAGTGTCTTCGTAAGGCTAGCTTGACCTACTCCAAGAATGTCTTCAGGGGCAAAGTTAAAGGCTTTGATTTGGTCGAATACATCGCCCATGGCATCATCTACCTTGTGAGCATCTGCCAAGATACCGACTGCCACCCCTTGAGAAATGAAACGTCCGACGTTGTCTCTAAAACGGCGTGATGGACTGTTAATCTTAGCCTTGGCCTGTGCGGCTCTTTCAGCTTGAGCGACAAGAGCATTAGCAGCAGCCGTGACAGCTCCAAGCGCTGAGTACATACCTTGTGCTAAGCCTTGGCCAATCATGTCACCTACATAGCGCATAGTAGAGACGCCTCTCATTCCTGTAGACTGGATAGAGTTGACCATCGCTGACATTGCTGATGTCGCCGAGCCGACTCCTGAACGGATACCATTTGTTATCCCTTCAGAAACCCCACGACCTGCCTGTTGGCCTGCTTGCGTCATCTGAATTGACGACTGCAAAATTACAGTCACAATCAATGCCATGTTTGACTGAACCGACGATACAGCTTGAGCCATCGCTGAAGCCATACCTGAAGCAAGCTGAGAAATGGCCGATGTAGCTGATGAAGCTGAAGCGTTAATCATCGTTAGAGTAGATGACATCGCTGAAGCCCCACTTTGAGCCATCATCATAGCGTTAGCTAGAGCCACCAAGCCTGTCTGAAGCGCCATTACTCCAGATACAGATCCAGAAAGACTTGCAAAAGAAGCCATGACCGATGAAGCAAAAGCGCTCATCGAAGTTCCAGCGCTTGTCAATGTTTCCGGCAATGTGCTGAGGTTAGTGCTTAGTGATGATAAAGCTGTAGGTAGTGACTGCAAGGCTACACTTGCTAGTTGAGCTGATATAGCTATCAAGCTCAATCCTGTTCCTGCTTGTTGCAATCCTGGTCCAGCTGAAGCAATGCCAGAATTGGCAATAGCAGTCAAGCCTGTTGCTACTGTCGCTAATGTTCCAGCTAAATCTAGCAACCCTAATTCAGTGAGCATCGAAATCCCTTCAGCCATGTATTTTACTCCAAGGCCTGCGTTTAAGGCGGCGTTACCGATACTATCAAAGATACCAGCTACACCGTCAAGCACATTACGAATGGCAGAGCCAAAGGACTCAACTACACTACCAGCACTTTTCAAGATAGAGCTCACTTGTTCTCCAAATGTTTTCAAGAGATTAGACAAGCTATCAATGATAGGGCTAATCTGAGAGAACATGCTACTAAATGATGAAACGATATCAGCAATTGACGGAGCTATCGCAACTACCATTTCAGTTATGGCTGGAGCAAATGGAGCAATCGCTTCAACAATTTGAACGATAGCGTCAGCAATAATTTGAACTACTGAAACGAACGCATCACTTATAATCTCGACGATTGGAGTCACTGCCGTTGCAATTCCTGAAATGGCTTCGCCTAAAGCTGTGATAAACGGAGCTGCTGCACCCATTGCCTCTCCAAATGCAACAACAAGAGGAGAGAGCTGAGCAAGAGCACTTGTTACTGTTGGCAGAACTCCTGAAACTGTAACGATAGCCTGGGCAAATGTGCTGATGATTGCAGTAGCAACAGTAGCAAATGCCTGCCCAACTGCGTTAATGATTGTAGCCACTCCTTCACCTTGGCTGGCAATGAGACTTAAGCCTGCAGCAATAATAGCCACTCCGGCACCGATTCCGACTGCTGCAATACCAATCGCTCCACCAAGAGCAAGGATATTCCCAACTCCGGCCGTTCTTAAAGCTAAGCCAAATGCTCGAATGACTGGCGCTAAACCAGAAAGAGCAATTTTGATGCCTTCGCCAATCCCTGTCGCAGCCGTTTTGATTGCTGTTCCTGTTGTTTTGATTAGAGTTGAGATTGATTTGAAGATTTGAGCGATTGCGCTTTTCGAGCTCGTTGCACCTTTTACAACTTCGTCCGCCCCTTCTTTAGCACCTTTAGCAAATAAACCAAACGGATTAAAGCTCTTCAAGAAATTAAATGCCTTGAAAGCGACTAGAGCTCCTCCAATCCCTGCAATCAATCCTCTCCAGACATCTGCACTAATTGATTGAGTTAATTTTGAAATCCAGCTCACAATCATTGAAATAGCGTTCACGACGTGCCCAGCGGCTGCGCCTACGATATCCCAAGGAATAGCATCGCCTAACTTAATAGCAAGATCTAAAGCTGCATCCGTCAAATCTTTAAATGCTTGATAGGCGTTCTTGATTGCTCCTGTTTCAGAGAAGGCTTCTAGTGCAAACTGAAAGGCCATAGCCATATTCTGGATGATGACGTTAACTGTTTGAATGACATTTCCAACCCCTTGAATAACATTACCAAACCCATTTGATTCGCTTGTCAGTTCTTCAAAGAGCGACTGGATTGTCACAACAACATCTCGAAAAGTGTCCTTGATTACGTCAAAAACACCCTCGTCAACTCCGAGCGAAGCAAACAACGATTTGAATCCTTGTTCAATCCTTGGCCCAGCTTCTGCCAAGGCTGTATCGATAGCTTGAGGAAGTTGTCTCATAATATTTCCAACCATAGGCAAGAAATTGCCTAAAAGGAACGTTGAGGTGCTAGAGATAAGCGCTTTTAAAGACGGTCCAATATCTTCTCCGAGCGTCAAATTCGCCAAGAAGTTGGATGCCGAAGCCTTCATTGCCGCAAACGAACCACTGAATGTAGTCTGCGCTTCTTGTGCTGCGACTCCTGCGACTCCCAACTCTTGTTGAACTAGGTCGATGGCTTCTACGATATCCGCAAAGTTGTTGATATCAAACTTCTTGCCCATTGCTTTTTCTAATTTGCTGGCGTCTTTAAGAAGTCGTTGCATTTCTTCTTTGGTACCGCCATATCCAAGTTTCAAGTTATCTAGCATGGTATAGTTCTGTTTAGCGAAGCCTTGGAACGTTTGCTGGATTGAACCAATATCTGTACCCATCTTGGCTGAGTTATCAGCCATGGCCATGATAGCCTTGTCTGCCATTTGTGCGGCCTTCACAGCATCACCACCGAGCGCTTGCTTCAAGCTGGCACCGAAAGAAACAGCTTGCTCTGCGTATGTATTAGCAGAGATACCAGCTGAAGCTGCAGCGTTCGCATATTGCTTCACAGACTCAGCGGCAGTCGTATAGAGCGTATCAACACCACCAAACGATTGTTGGAGCTTGGCCCCTTCGTCAAGAGCTGTAGCAAATACACCCTTGATAGCACTGCCAAGGGATTGAATCCCAGAAATCAGCGCACCGCTGACAATGTTAGCTCCTAAAACTGACTTAAAGACCGAACCTAGTTGCATCCCGCTTTCTGTCAGTCCGCCAACCATCCCTTTTAGACGTGCCACTCCTGATTGAGCCTTATTGCCATCCATATCAACTTGGATGACCACTTTACCATCTGCCATTTATGCCTCCTTTCTACTCGTAATAGTCATATTCATCATCTTCTTCGTCGCAATCATCATCTGGAAGACGATACTCTTTTTGTAGTTCTCGCATCTTATCAATGTACTCCTGACTGTCGCCTTTTTGCGGTTCATAAGAGCGAATCTTCACGACTTCTACAAATTTGGTTCCCTCAGGCAAGCCAACAATTAGAGCATTGAATTTCTTCCAGTGTAGCTTCCCAATTTCTTCGATTAAGTCGATTCTGTAAGCTTGCATGAAAGAAGCAAAGATATAGGCTCCGTCATGTTTCACGTTGTAGAGTCTTTTCTCCGGCTCTTTCGATGTTGAAGATTTCATAACATTGCCTGCCAAGTCGTACTCAACATCGTCTTCTTTTTCGTCTGTTTGGATGTGCTCTTCAAAAATTGCCTGAACAACTTCCAAAGCCTCCTCAAAACTTAAAAAATCAAAAGAAACACCCGTCAGGATCTGCAACGCAAAAAATGGGCGCATGAACTTAGGAATATCATCGTCTTTCCATAATTCAAAGACTTTCAATACTCTGTCAAATGACAATAGCAGAGGAAAAGTCTTCTCTTTGCCTTCAATTTCTAGAACAAGCTCATCAACTAGCTTCCTAGAAATATCTAACATGGCATTACCCTAGATATTTCTTGAATGCATCTTCTGAATTTCGCTCTTTATATTCTTTTTGAATTCCAAGAATGGTCTGCATCAGATAGTTAAATGCGATGGTTGTATCTTCGTCTGCAAATTTATAGACTTTTTCAAATGCATCCGCTCCGAATAGTTGAGTCCAACCATCTTCAACAAGTTCTTTGGCTTTTTCTGCGATTTTCTCGTCAGAAAGCTTTTCAATTTTCTTCCAGTTCTTTGCTAAGCTTTCACGGAACTTATCAAGTTCCTTAACGCCCTTGTCATTTGCAATGTATTCCAGCTGAAAGTCTCCGAAATCAATAGGAATGATATTGCTTAGTTTCTTAATTACGACCATTGTTTTTCTCCTCTTTTCAAAAATAAAAAGGCGTGATATTTCACGCCTTAGATTATCCTGGTACTACTGTTGATTTCTTAGGTTTACGAGTCCATACGACCTTAAACTTAATACTTTCATTTTCAGACGCTTCACCGTCACCGATTTCGATACCAGAAAGACGAGCTGGCCCCTCATATTGAGTTTTTTCAGTCACATCAATCTCCTTGTACCAAACCAAAAGCTCGTCACCGACTGCGTCTTCTTTGTCTGCCACAAAATTCTGCGCTTTGTCATCTGTATCACGAACGCCCTCGAATGAGCGCCCTCGTGTTTTAGTGATCACTTGTTCTTCAGGTGTCCCGTCACCAGAGAAGTCAGTGAAATCATCTGTCTTCTCGTTATTTTCTGGCGATGATTTCTTAATCCCTTTAGCAATCCAGAGGTAATCCGTAGCGGTTGGTGGAGTGTCTGGAGTCGCTTCTTTGTAAGGGCCGATGTAGTGTTTACGTTTTACGTTTTTATTTTTAACCATTATTCATTCCTTTCAATTTCAAGGCTGGCAGTTACGTCCAGCAAGTAAATATAAAAGCCTTGCTCGTCTAAATCATTCAAGTAAGGCTTGTCGACTTTCAGACCTAAGAACTCGTAAGAGCCATTCTTACTTGGCAATTCTAGGTCCATTTTTGATAAGGCAGCGTTAATCTGCCACAATGTATTATTGTTTAATTCCTGATCTCGTGACTTGATAGCAATTTCAAAAGGCAAGCTGACTGTTTGAGTTCCAGCCATGTCCTCGTCTACAACCTCTCCACCAGCTAGAGGGAATACTACTAACCCTTCTTTCTCAGCTAAATAACCGTGTTTAGACGGGATTTTTTCTTGGATGCCCTTGATGTGCTCAAGTAAGACCTCTGCAAAGTCATTATTTTGGTTCATTTCAATCCCATCGCTTTCAATCCGACATCGCCCCACTTCTTAGAGTGTAAGGCAGCGGCTTTTTTATCCCACCTTGGACCAGTTCCAGGCGTTGGCCGTTGACTCAGCAACTTCTCCTTGTTAGCAAAGAAAAACCTTCTTTGTTTTTCAGAAAAGAACCCTTTTCGCTTCTTGCCATAATAGAGCAATCTAGCGTAGGGCGTTGCATAGACAATCGAATCTTGTCGAACATGTCCACTAGACCTCAATTCCCCCTTTCGTTTTGGGACGAAGCGCTCCATATCCATCAGCATCTGGTTAGCAATAGCTAACTTTCCTTTAGCGAGATTCTCTGGAGATACTTTCTTCTCAATTCCTGATAGGTCTATCTTTACATTAACACCGCCCATCAAATCACCTCGATTTCATAAGCTAGTAGCTTCTTGGTTAGAGGATGATATTGAGGGATGATGTTCTTAACAACGTAGCTGACGCCGTCCTCTTCTACAAACCCACCAACGAAGCTCTTGTCGAGTTTCACAGGGCAGTATTTGTGATAGACAATCACAGTCGAGGAATTGGACTCGCTACGATGATTGCCTGTTCCAGAATGAGAAAAGAATCTATCGAATTTGCAAGGGGATAACAAAAGAGGGTCAGAGTAAGCCTCTTTCCCCCAATCATCCTCACCAACGGGCTTTTTGATAGTCACAGAATCAGTTAGCATTCTTTTATCTATCATAATCAACCCTCGCTGAGCCAAATCCAGCCATTCTCAGCCAGTTTTCAGCATCTCTTGATAAATTACACCTTTCCGCCAAAGAAAGCGAATTCGAGCCATTCTGAGAGCCTGAGCGATAGCTTATAGATGTCCGCCCGACTGACATGCTGGCAATAGATTGCTTGTCCTCTGCCGTCAGGACCCCAGAAGTGTCCAAATAAGCAATCTGAAAGGCTGTAGCTCGTTTAACTGCCTTCTTGCGAGCTGTATTGTCGCTATCAAAGCTATTTAGAGAATAGAAATCTCTAGTATAAGCATCGATAGCGAGTTCCGCTCGCTTCAAAAACTTGTCAAAGTCGCCCTCGACCTCAAATCCGAGCTTATCGAACTCCTCTTTAGTTAAGTAAGCCATCTAATCACCTCCTTAAAAGGTGGATGTCCCCACCTCAACTAGATCTTGCTTAGGCTCTTCAACGAGTTCAAAGCAATCTTCACCAATCACCTCATTAAACAGGCCATTGATTCGATTAGCTTCGTCTTGATCTAGCTCGTATTCTTGCCCTTTGTCAAAATGACGGTCAGACTTAGCTAGATAAGCGTTCAATTTTGCTTTAAATTTGGCCATTTAACACCTCCAATAGTTCATCTTTGGTCTTGTTTGAATAGCCCTCAAACCCTCGCTCTTTAGCAAGAGCTTTCAACTCTGCCAAAGTCATGTCCGAAAGTGAATGAGTAGCCAAAATCTCTGATATTTGGCCATCTTCAATCACTTCTTCAAATCCATCAGCGATTAGCTGAGCTTCAAGCAAGCTGCCTTCCTGCACGGTGTAGACTTGGTTTCCTTTTTCGTACTTACGCATTTTCTACCTCCTTATTAAGCAGATTTGTGAGAAACATAGACCCCGTCTGTCTTGCTTTGCAAGACGAAAAGATCATGATAGAGACGGTTTTGGTACAAGTATCCGTCACCTTCCGTGTGTTGACCAGGAGCGAAAAGATAGATTGAGTTGAACTTAGCCTTGGCAATTACTGCTGGCTTAGCAACGATCAAGAAGTTAATGTTTTTACCATCTGAAGCCTTAACAAAGCCTTCAGTGAAGTCAAACTTAGTCTTGAAGCGTGCATCATCCCAAACTTCGATAAGCTGAACTCCGTCAAGTGAAGTGACACGAGTATCGATTCCTTGAGGCGACGTAGTAGCGATTGAGCGCGTGAACTCTTTAGAACGTTCCAAGAAGTCCATCACTTCGCTAGAAACATACATAACGATGTTTTGAGCGCCGTATTTACGGACTGGCAAAAGAGCAGCTTTCAATTTTGTGTAGATGTTCACTTCTGACAGGTCATCTTCAGACTTGAAGTGACTGTTTGTGATAGCTTCTGTAGCGATTTTAGAGAAGCGATAAGCATCTACTTCGGGAGTTGCGTGTTCTGTGATGAATGTGTTAGATACGTTAGCGGCTGAAAGTTCTTGGTTGGTTTCGTCAACGTCTGCAGCATCTACGAAGAACTCGACGTCACGGTCAAATCCGAGCGTATAAACTTTCTTGTCGTTGGATACTGTACCAGCATTATAGCCTTTAGAGCGAGTATGCGCTTTGTAGCCAGTCACTGAAATAGTCGGCAATTCGAACGACTTAGCGCCCAACCAGTTTACTTGTGGCGTTTCCAAAATACTTGTGAGTGCGCCTTGCATCAATTTCTTTTCAAAGGTGCCTTCGTGTTTAGTGATGTAGTTAATTGTCATTGATCATTCTCCTGTTAGTTGTTTAGTCCGAGAGCCTTTAAAAAGGCATCTTCTTGGTTCGTTCCAGCCGTCGGATTTCCTCCGGCCGAAAATGTCGGCTTCTTCTCCTCAGATTGCTCTGTGCGACCAAACTGAGGATATTTCTGCAATACTTGGCCAATAGCGTCTTCGATAGACACCTCATCGGTCACTAAGCGAGCAGATAGAGTGATGACGTCGTCTACAGACTCAGCATTTACTCCCAAAGTCAGAGCTGATAGTTTCGCTTCCAGGTTCTTCTTATCTGACAAAGCAAGTTCTAGCTCTTTCTCTTTAGCAGCAAGCGCTTCTGACTGTTTCTCAGCCTCGCTCTTTTGTGAGTCCTTCCACTCTTTGAGTTGCTGGAGTCCTTCTTTAGCGCTCTTGATGTCCTCAAATCCTAGGCTTTTGAAGATTTTCTCTTGCGCTTTCTTTGACTCTTTAGCTACAAGACCAGTCACTTCATCTTGAGTGAAAGTCTTGACAGGTTGCTCTTGAGTTTGTGACTCAGTGTTTTCTCCAGCATTGACTGGCTGGTCAGTTTGTGTTTGAATGTCTTCTGGCATTCTTCTATCCTCCTAAAATTAGGTATTATCTTCCGTTCTTTACCGACTGCGGATAAAGTCAAGCAAAAAACCGCATCGAATTCGACACGGTTTATAGTGGTTTATAGCAATTTATTGCATGAAAAAAGCGCCTAGATTGTTCTAAGCGCTAAGTTTTACTAACTGTTTTACCTGTTCATAGTATGGCGTTAGGAAATTGATAAATCCTTGCTTATCACTTGGGTCATGTTCCTCTAAGAACATCATCAGCTCAAAGTCATTGAGAGCGTCAAACATTTCAGGGTTTTCATTGTCCCAAGCCTCGGCAAAGTCTTCATCTTCTCCGAAAAGGGCGTTAAACTTGAAGGAGAAATCCCAAAAATTATCAATCTGACCATTGACAGCTTGCTCTAGCATGTCTAATACTTGTTGGCTGTATTTCATAATGGTTTAAATCCTTTCAGTTTTTTACGTTTCATCATAGTTACTACAATATCTGTATCAGGCTCAGTGATATAGAGGATACCGTTATAGTATCTTGCAAGTCTGCCATTCTGCTCTGATACATAATTAGGTGGTAGAGAAAAGGCTGTCTTTACCGTTTCATAATTATAAGCAAACGTGCCGTCTTTACGCCTCATACGTTCTATGTAGCGTGCTATTGCATGGTCTCCAAACGTTATGCCAGCATTTTTGAAATTAAAGTAAGCCTCCACTGCCTGCTGTTTCTGCTTGTCAGACAGTTTCTCTTGAATGTCCCCTTTGAAATAATTGACAATCCTATTATCATGCCTCAAGGAGTCTTTTTCAGAGCGACTTAGAGCCCGAAAATCACTATAAGATTTAGGTGCTTTATTTCCTAAATTTTGTAGTATTTCAGAATACTCCTTTTTGGAGCGTTTGTCAATAGTTTTGTATAACTTTTGAACTGCATCATCATTGTAGCGATATCTTTCTCTTTCCTCATCCCGTTTCAGGAATGGGTGCTTATCGATGTAGTCTTTCAAGGCAGCGTTTTGGGTGCCTATCTTACTCTTGTACTTGTCTATCAGTTCTTTATCGCCTAGTTTCTCAGCGACGTGGACCTTTTCCTTATTTGCCCTGATAGACCTCTCTAGAGCTCTCTGCTTAGCTTCCGCGTTGGCGTTCTCTATCGCTTGCTCTGAACTAACCGAATCGACGTCCTCGTCCAAATCAGGCTTGTAATTAGCCCCTGGGATGAATGGAGTTAGCATGTGACCGCAGTTAATACCAAGGCACCCTTCAGGCCGACCGTAACCATAATCTGACAAAGCTAAAATCTTCTCGCCATGTTCGACCCTAGCCCGGCCAGTCGTTACTATCTCATGTTGCAAAGGAGCGCACGACTTGCGAGCTGACGCCTTTTTTGAAAAATAAAAGGTATCAATGCCCAGCTCTTCAGCTGGTCTCGTTCGCATTTCTCGATAAGTTCGATAGGTTGTCGTCTTGATAACCGTCCGTGCGTAATTGTCAATTTTCCAGTTACGTCCAGCGCTATCTTTGAAACCTTGAAAACCTTTCTCTTGCCACTTCATGACCGTGTCAGAGATAGCCTTATCAGCCGTTGACAATCCTGTGACTACTCTAGCGACAGATTGCTCCACAATACCTTGATAGGCACCAATGACGGCTTTTGGTAGCGTTGTGTTAATAAGGTTATTAAGGTCACCAATAGCTTGATTAGCATAATCAGCAAGAATTTCTTGAATGTGATTGCTGTTTCCTGCAGATCCACGGCCTAAGTCTTCCATGAGCTGTTGCTTCGTGTCTGTGTATAGCTTCAGGCCTTCATTCTCGACAATGTGACGTAATTGCTCTTCAGCGACTCCAGAGTATTTAGAGATTAGCTTCAGGTTATCCTCGTTCAGCATGTGCATCTGTTGCATCTTCTCAAGTTGCCAGATATACGGTTGCTTATCAAGATAGACCGTGCCACGTTCAGTCACACGTTCGACCACGTTATCAAACAAATCCAAGGCTAACTGATGGTAGATGTCTGCGACATTGCTTGCTTGAAGTAGCAGTTGCTCGTCATTGAATTGGATTGGTGGTCTCTTCTTTTTTACCATGGATAGCCTCTTCTATTCCTTCTACCATTTTTTTTGCTAGTATTCTCCGTCCTAGTGAGGGGCTTTCAAGTCCTATAAACGACCTTAGATGTTGAATTAGGTTCATTTAATCATTCTCCATAGATATCAATATCCTCTTGTGTTCGCTGACTGTTAGCTGTGTCCATCGTCTCCTGGTTGATTGCCCGAATCATCTTCTTAGCATCGATTTCTGACATGTTGAAAGCCTTCTGAATAGCGTGAGTCTTGCTGACAATGCCACTGGCCAAAGCCTTGGTCCAATAATCAAGCTCGTTGTTCTTGTCTGTGAATACTCCGTCATCGAGATTGATTGCAATCTTCTCCATTTGAGGAATCGGGCCGTTGTATAGACCGTAAAGGCTGCCGAGCTCACAGATTGAGATGATGAGCTCTTTCAGTGACTGCTCTACTAAGCTGACAATACTGTTCCTCATTTGGTAGGTGTCTGAGTTTTCAGAAACAACCTCGGTCGCAGTTTTCAGGCTCTGGCCGTCAAACGTAAACATCCCGGCAGACACACCCAAAAGCATCTCAAAGAGCGCCAGACCTTCGTTAATGGTCTTGATGTAATCATCTGCCCTGATTGCCGTTGTCAGGTCTGTGATACTTCCTCCGTCCATGTCGTTAGTAGATAAGCGTAAGTAGACATTTTGCTCAGTATCAAAGCGCTTGACAAGCTGGACGTCTCCGTCTTGATTAACTATTCTGGTTTCTGTCAGATTTTCAGGAACAGCCACTCTGCGTTGGCCCATCTTGACTTCCCACTTGAATTCGTCGTAAGTCGTGTTGATGAAATCAATCGTACTCTTGGCGTTATCGAAGATAGACAATCCGAGAGGTGAATTGATGTCCTTGTTGTTCATCCCTGGAGGTTTTAAGTATGAAAAAAGCGGTCTTGTTAGACCGTCAAGTTCAACTTGTTCTTCTAGATCATCGTAGACTTCAGCTAGAGGCACACGCCCACCGACCTGCTCAGAGTTCTCAGACCTGTATAACTCGTTAGAAATGATGTACTTTCCGTCGCTTGACCACTCGTGGAACTCAATCAACGTGTAGTAGATATTCTTCTGACCTGAAGCCTTAATTGTTTTAGTAACGATTGCAGCGCTTGAAATGTCTTGCGTGTTAGACTGAAGCGGTAGAAAGACAGGCGCTTGTACGAATGACACTCGCACTCGTCCATTATCTACATAAGGCCGCATAGCAAGACCGCCCAGGGCCAAACAGCTCTCAAGATATCGCTCAAAATTCTTGTTAAAGCGGTCATTCTTTAAAGTCTCTTGAATGAATTCGTCTGCCTGCTCGTCGTCCAATTTAATCGAAGCTTGTTCATTGAATACCAGGCTTGCAATCTTCTTAGCAGCGGTCCGAGCGATTGGCAAATGGGTCGCTTCTCTTTGTTTCTTGATGCCGTCCGTATTTATGTAAGTGATTTTGTCAGCGTTGCTCTGATAGTATCTTAAATTCTCGTTGATTCGACGATACTCTGCGCTTGTCACTGCAATTTTAGGATGGTCTGTGATACTTGCTAGACTTTCTGTCGTCATTGCATACTGTCCTCTCTTAAATAGATTTTTGACAAATTGAATAATGCCCATTTATCGGCTCCTTGTTGCTAAAAATTGGCGTAACGCTTATAAAATACGTTCACACTATATCTGAATTCGTCCATTGCGTGGTTATCTTTATCAATCGGTTGGCCGTTATCGTCACGACTGTAAAGACCAATCTCTTTCAAGAAATAGTAATGGTCGTACTCTTCTTCTTGGTGATTGATAAGCAAGAACTGACCTGACGAAATGATATTCTGGCCACGTTCAATCCCTACCTCGATACCCTTCGCCTTGCTGCTAACATCATGGGCGTTGTTCAAAGCCCCTCTTGTCTGAATCCCTAGCTTGTGCAATTCCTCTCGTAAGGATCTACAAGCTGGGTCAATCCAGACATCGGTATAGCGCATTTGATACTTGCTTACACACCACTGGATGAACGCTCGAAGCTCAACAGCGTAGGTAGACATAGCCTTGACTTGGCCAGTCTCAGCACCACTATGATAATAATGAGCTACACGATTGAGCCTAAAAAAGGTTCTGCCGCCCTCTCTGTGCTTAGTAACAATATTACAAGACATCGAGGTGGCGTCAGATTGCCCACCATCACCATTGAAATACATTTCCATAGGTTCGCCTACCAAGTTGTCCTTGATGTTCTTTTCTAGGTCAAATAGGCCATAAATAACGCCCTGAGGCATGACTCTCTGGCCGAGCACGTCTCTCTTGTAGAGATAAGGGTTTTTCTTTAAGGATTGAATGATGGAACGCTTACGCTCGTCAGATAGAATCGGATTGTCATCCATGGTCCAATGCGTCCAGCGTGTGTTTTGAACGTCAAATACATCCTTAATGACTGGATGTTGTGGAGCTGGAGGGTTCAGGTCAGCTAGATGATATCTGAGCTTAGCAGCCCACGTCCGTCTGAATGCTTCCTGAATAAAATCCATATTCAGTAGGTTGATTTCACAAAAGACCACTGAGCCTAAAGACATACCAGTGATAGCTCCCACACTGTTGGCTTTACCGCCCCCTTTATAATAGACTCGCTTAGTTCCATTTGGTGTATCGATTAAGAGATGGTCTCCGTGCTCGTCGTGTTTGATTTTGCAATTACCATCGAAGATGTGCATCAGACCTGTACCGTCGCCATCGATAAATAGACGGTAGGCTTGCTCTTGGTTGTATGCAGCTATAAGATGGTTCTCGTCTGGCGACTCAATCAAGTATCTTGCATACCTAAAATGACCAGCGGTTGTCTTCCCGCTTCGAGGCGTGCCCTCGTTGACCTCAAGCTCATAGTTGAATGGCCTGCGAATAATGCTGAGTTGTTTGTTTGAAAAATCAATCTTCAACCTCATCACCGCCCTTCACTGCGTCAAGTAAAGACTCCATGAGAGATGTGTCGGACTTGGATCCTGAAAGCTCTTGCTCTCGTTTCTTATTATCCAATTCAAGACGCTTGATACGTTCTTTTTGTTCCTTCTTATCAAGGGTGTCCTTCGCATCTGTTGTCGTCAACTTGCTGATTTGTTCAAAAGCTCGGACATTCCCTTTCATAGCCTTCTGCATCATAACCATAGCCAGGGCCATTTCATTGGTCGACTCGAAGCCTAGCTCTTCAAGTTGTTTCTTCACGTTCGGGCTTGCGACTTCAGCTTGCAGGATTGTCTCAAAAGCCTTTTTTAGGTTCGCTTTTTTTCTACGAGCTTTGCCTGAAGCTTCTCCTGCTTTTTTTGCATTTTCTCGGCGTTCGCTCGGAGTTCGTTCTGAATTTTTTATCAAATTTTGCTCATTAGCCATCGCCTCACTTCCTTACTTTTTAAATAATTTAGTTCACTTTTTCAGCAGTAAGTCCTGTTTCTTCTTCCCAACGTCTAATCGTCCGTGCAACGTAGAGCGGGTCAAGCTCCATACCGTAGTAGATGCGTTCTGACTTCTCGCATACCATGAGAGTAGAACCGCCACCATTGAAGCTATCCAATACTCTGTCGCCTTTCTTGCTGGAATTCAAAACACACCTAGCAATCAACTTCAGAGGCTTCATGGTCGGATGGATATCGTTCCTAACTGGCTTATCTTCGTAAAAGATAGTTGTTGGAGTTGCATCTTGCATGGTCTTGATGTAAGAGATTAGCTCGCTCTTTGTCATTTCTTTTAGGTTCTCTTCATCCTCTTCAATGACCGTGGCTAGTGAGCGATTATCTACAAAGTAATGACTCGCTCCATCTTTCCATCCATACAGGCAAGGCTCGTGCTTCCATTGGTAGTCTTGACGACCTAATACAATAGCATTCTTGACCCAGATAATAGACTGCTTCAATAACCAGCCTGTCTCTTTGACTGCCGCTCTAAAATTCAAACCTTCCGAATCTGCGTGCCAGATATAGAACGCTCCACCTGGCTTCAGGTGATTGTTTGCAACTGCGAATGCATCTCTTAGAAATTTTCTAAAGCTGACATCATCCATGCTATCGTTCATGATTGTCATGGCTTCATCGGTTCCGCCCTGGTAGGCTACATTGTATGGTGGGTCAGTCACATAAAGGTCAATCGGCTCTCCGTTAATTAGTCGAGCCATGTCCTCGGCTGATGTGCTATCTCCGCACATTAACCGATGGCGCCCTAACTGGAAGATGTCGCCATACTCGATACCTGTCTCTTCTTCTTGAGAAAACTCCTTGGCATCTTCTGGATCCTCGGACTCCTCGAAATCGTCCAAAGAATAATCGACGTTCTCGAATCCAAACATAGTCATATCCAATCCTTCGATACTTTCAAGTTCTGCGTAGAGCAACTCTGTGTCCCACTCGGCTATCTCGCCTACTTTATTATCTGCAATCCTAAACGCTTTTATTTGTTCCTCTGAAAGGTCGTCTGCAATAATGACTGGTACTGTTTCAAGGCCTAGAGATTTTGCAGCCTTGTATCTTGTATGACCGTTTATAATCTCGCCTTCTTTAGTAGCTACAATCGGAACCTTGAATCCAAACTCTTTGATTGAGTTAGCAACTGGCTCTACTGCCTTATCGTTATTCCTCGGATTATTTTCATAAGGACGTAGCCATTGTAATGGTTTATCAATTATCTTCACTTCTTCCTCCTGGAACCAAAAAACACACATCTGAACGATATGTGTTTTTCGGGTTATATAGTCCTTTGACTTTGTTTCCACAGCCAATTCTGCGAAATGGGACAGCAGGGCTCGAACCTGCAACCAATAGATTAAAAATCTACCGCTCTACCACTTGAGCTACATCCCCTCAAAATGCAAGGCGACTACTACCTTGCGTGTTAATTAGTAATCTATTTGAAAGTTTTCCTTTTTTTATTTTTTGTAGTCATTTAAAACCTCTGAGGGAATCAAACCCTCTAGCTTATAACTTATCCGGAATATAATTAGCTACGCAATCATGCAAGGTCCAGTCGCTACTGCCGACCATTTAATAAGTTAATGAGTAATTTATGAATGCTAAGCCTACTGCCTACCCCATTCTGGGACACAAAATACTCAAAGGAGAGTGTGGGATTTGAACCCACGGACCGCACATAGGCGATCACCCGTCTAGCAAACGGGCGCATTCAACCTGACTCTGCCAACTCTCCATGTTAAGGGAAGACTTACTGCCTCGCCCTTAATTCTTGATGATACTATAATAGCACGATTGTTAGACCAGTGCGCTTCAACCTAGTTCACATTAGTTCGCTTTTATCAACTACAGCACCCAATTCACGGATTGCATCTTTCTTCTTTTTGTAAAAAGTAGTCTTGCTGCATTGTAAAAATTCAATCATATCATACACGCTTGCTTTCTGAATATAAACCATCCTTAAAATTGTTCGACTTGAAGGCTTAGGTATTTTATCAATTAATTTACTGAGCTCAATTCTGCGCTGGATAGCTTCAGCAGTTGCTTGCTTCATGTACTCTTTCAAGGAATCTTGCATGCTAAAAATATCGATGTAACGTTCATCTAATCGAACCTTCTGACCACCTTGAACCTTATCCATGCTTATTTTAGGGCTAGAAAGTAAACTAGCTTCAAGATTAGCAAGCTCGTCTATTCGATTCTGTATCTCTTCATCCAAATTCTGTAGTTCATCAAGTAACTCTTTAGCCTTGTTCACTCTCTGTCTCCTTTGTGATATAATAATAGTGTTGAAAATTATTGCTGAGACAGAGAGTGTCTTGGCTTTTTTTGTTTTAGTAGCTATTGAGTATCTTGAGGGTTTCCTCATAGCTAAGTTTTACTTCGACCCTTTGCTCATCGTATGCTCCTAAAAATCTTGGAATTCTGAAACGAATGATTGTACAGCCATCATGATATCTAGTGACCGTGTAGACATGTTTGATTAGTTCTTTTCTAAAAGAAACGTTAGGTAAAACGACTAAATCGGGTAAAGTCACATCAGAAGGCTTTTCTTGCTTTTTTCCTCCTGAATATGGATATTTTTTAGGTTTCATCTTCCAGCTCCTTATTGAATTTCCAAGCCTCGTACATAATCAAATCCAATTCATTTTCATGAATATTTCCTATCACTTCACAATTATCCCAATAACATTTTTCAAACGGTGCATAAGTTGCTGGAGTAACATTCAGAAATGATAAGTAAAATCCGATTGCTGTTGTTTGTGTATCTTCATCTTCAAAGTAAGTATATTCACCAAAGCACACGATACAAGCGTAAGCATTTGTTATGATTAGATCCCCCTCAAAGATTTCCTTGCCGTTTTTGTCAAACAATCCTGTGGATTGCATGAGGATAATATCTTCTGGAAGTCGTTTATAATGAACATCATCTCCAATATATTTAAACTCACCATCTTCAAAATGCATTTCACCAATATCATTATCCATTTTTTTAAATTGTTTCATCCACACTCTAAATCTTGGTTTCATAACCTCACCTCGTCTCCAATCCTTAAAGATTCGTAGCTTGTTTGCGTGACTACGAAAATGCCATAATTTTTAATAGTGATTGTATGCAGGTCTCCAATCTTCTCCTTGTGGACGACTCTGCCTTTGATTTCTGCGCCTTGATTGTCTGCTTTGTAGATTACAATCGGGCGCTTTTCTTCCAAATCTCGAATCCTGCCCATCTGCCAGATATTCAACCCAGCAGATAGCAGGATCCATATTGCGATGAATCTTTTCAATCTGTGACCTCCTTTTCTCTCATGAATTTCGGCATGTTGCCGTGAAATTCCTCGTATAACCAATACTTTCTACAACATTCATCGTAATCATAATTTTTGTTAACTTTAAGTTTTCTTTTGAGCGTTTTCTTATATTTTTTCGGACAGTAGATAACAAATTCTTTAGTATTCTCGGAATAGTAAGCTATAAAATATCGATAAGAATATTTGTAATGTTTTCTTTTCTGTCTAAGATTCATCACTCCACCTCCTCAATTTCAATACCTGGACAATCGAATACCCAGCCGAAACCAGCTTCTTCAAGTTCTTTGCGGGTGTGTATCTTTAGTCCGGTATCTCTCGCATCGTCCCAATCTCCTCCAAAGTACCATCTGTTCCTCTTTTTTAGGACACGAACATCTGAGTCAAGGTTTTTAATTTTAACAATATACCGCTTTTCTTCCTCGACCTCATATCCATCAAGCCAAGCACGAGCGAAGGTCGCTTGGTTGTTTTCAGTTTCTAAAAATTCTTTTAGTTTTGAAAAATCTTTTTGATTTGCGTAGTTGTAAAAATATACATCACCAACAATCAAAGCGTGTTGCAAATTAACGTGAGTAAATTTACAATACTCAATCCAATCCGCCACAAACTGAGGAATGGTGACTTTTTCTGGTTTGTTTAACTTCTCGTATTCTCGGATAAGATTTTTTGCGCCTTGATAAGAGTAAATATGACCAAGTTCACGCATTCTTTCGATTAAATCTGTTATTTGTTTTTCATTCATCTTCCACCTCCTCAACTTATCTTATGGCTTTCCAGGTCTCCAAATTCGTGGCCATGGCTTACGAAATACGAACCAATCAGGATTGCATCAGCCTCGTCGTCTTTGACGTTCAGGTCAAATTCATCCGAAACCTTAGCAACGGCCTGCAGCTTCATCGACTTCTTGCTTCGGTCCTTATAACTAAACCTCCAATACTTGCGCCAGGTGGAAACATTCACGAAATACACATTGTCAGCAATCAACCGTCCAATGATGATGCCTGTCACAATTCCAATACTGATCATGGATTGCTGATTTGGCCCCATGACCGAGTTCTTCTCAACCACAATCGATTCAAAATGACAGTCGTACTTCTGGAGCGCCCTTGATTGAATCGCTCGCAATTCGCTAGCCATGAAGCGTCCACGTTCAAAGAACGACTTACTTTTATGTTTTAAGACACCACTCTGGACAAGGTCAGAGCCGTGAAATACGGCCCATCCTGTTGCAGTAGTTGAAATGTCTAACGATAATGTCAGAGATTTCATTGCAGTTCTCCCTTGATACCGCAAAGATCAAAGAGATTCCGCTTGTTGTTTTCGATGAACTCAAAGAACTTCTGAAGCTCATTCGAGTTTCGTTTCTCTGCCTTGACTCCTAAACTTGAATGATATTCTATCGGTTTCTTCGGTATAGCTTTAACATCCAACTAGTACAGTGGCTCGAATATATCACCGCTTGTGTCCAGAGAGGTGTCTGCATCTGCATTTTTGAACTCCATCTGAATATCATATTCAATTTTATTTGTGATCGTGATGTTTTTATCCACGATTTCGAGTGTGATAGTTGTTCCTGGTATATCGATTTTATTTAGCATTTGTTTTTCTCCTTTATGCGTGTTTTGTATTTTTGTTGATTTCTAACAGCCATTGTTCTGCAGCTTGCCGGATATTCTCCGGAGCCGATAAATTGTGCTTGCCTCTGATTTGGATAATCCGTCCTGATTGGTATTCCATAGTGAAAAACGGCTTGTCTGGTTCATCTTTTGACCTAACGAATATGATTGTTGTTTTGCCGTTTGCATGATCTTGAGTATATCTAGCACTTCCAACACAATGAGATAGCGCCTTTCCTTCCAAAATCAATTCTCCCGAATTATACGCTGGCTTAAAGAGATACTGGTCAATAACTTTCTCATACTTGACCAAAGTCTTTTGACGCTTCTCAAACTTGCGCTGTTCGATTTCGCTTTTATATTGTATAAGTAGCTTAACCGCATTATCATGCGCTTTGACTAAATCCTTCGGCATGATGAGATTGTCGGTATCGATAGGGATATCAAGCTCGTTCAGCATGCTGATATAGTCTACATAGTAGTCAAAATTGACTTTATTTTTTAAGAACCAATTCTGGAACCTGTTCATTTTTGCTGCTTTCGGGATTTTGTTGATATCTTGATAAGTCAAGACTTTTTCAATTCCAGGAACAAGCTTTCCGCCTCGTGATTTGATTCGACGTTCTAGCTCATAATCTCTGAAGGACCTATCTGTATTTTTGAAAAATCGCTTATTTTCATGAAGCCATTTTTTTGTGATAACTCGGCAGTCAACCGCTTTTCTTGCATGCCATCCGTCATAATCAATAACATCATAAGCAAGATCTGTAGCCATTCTCCAGGCATTTATTTTCTGCAAAAACTCGATTTCGGAGCGGTATTTATACATGTGTGGCAAATGGTAATAGCGCATCCCTGAAGGGAATTCTAAATACTTCAATTCAGAAATATCTCGAATCTTATTCTCCCAATTATTCTCAAAAAATATTGTTCCTGAATATGCCCCTTGACCTGAAAAATTGGGAGTCAGGCCAGGAGCGTAGACTCCACATCTCTCAGTTAATTGTATAACCTGGTTTTCGCTCATCTGTTCAAAGTTTGTCAGTTGCATCCTGATAGATTGCTTGCCGTTTATATATTGTGACCAGAAGCCGTAAGATTGAATTTCAATCCGTTTGCTAGTCACGAGAACAATTGCAAAACTGTGAAATTTATCATAAAAATCCAACCTGCTCGACTTTGTCAGCCGTTTTTCGATGACCATACAACCCGTCCGGTCGCTCTGAATAGTTTTAGATTTGTTAGACCATTTGATGGTCGGGATCTGCGAATAGCACCAGTCGAAGAATTTTGGGGGCGGTTTCAAACGTCCATCAATATTTTTTTGATTTTTTGTCATGCTAATTCTCCGAATAAATCGAGCTGACCGTCAATAACATTTTTCTGTTTTTTGACTTTTTTAGATTTTGGTTTTTCAGGTTGTTGGCCGACTACTACAGTCGCATGGATAGCCTCGACCTTTTTAGTCTTGCCAGTAAAATACTTATAGACCCAGCCAAATACAGTAGAGTCGTCTACCATCGCACAAGTTCCTGACTTAAAGTTCTTAGCTTGGTTGGCACAATATTTTAAGGCTTCTTTGATAGATTTTTTATCACTCAAAACTCCTTCAAAGAGTTTTTCGTCTTCTTGATCACAAATCCAATTGTGGATAGCATCCTCAGCTGGACCATGGTCTACTTTCAATTCCCCCAGCAACTTGGCCAAGGCTTTTTCTTTAATTTCATTCATTTCATTTCAAAAAAATACGACTGCCTCTGTTGTTGTGAGTTTGGCTAAATACGGGCAGTCGCTCGTCCAAGGTCACATAACCTTTACTGACGTTTTCTAGTTCGCAGTTTTACAAGAATACACGGCTTGTTTATTTTTGAATTGTTTCCATTTTGGAAATAGTTGGTTTTGGGTTATTTTGATTTTTCAACAGCAAACATATCCTCGAATTCATCTGTCTGCTCTTTGAACTTCATCGGGCTGTCCCCTCTGAAATAAAATCCATTGTCATCCAATTCGCCTTTGACTCCCGTCGCCCAAGACAAGAAAATTGAGCCTTGGCAGTCAGGACAATTCATGAATGTAAAGTAAGATGGGACTTTCCACCGCTTCGCACATCCACAAAACGGGCATTGCAAATCAACATCTACCTTCTCGCTTGGTTTCTGCGAAATCGCTGTGCTTCCGCTAAATTTTGCAGATAACTTGTCCTTCGCTGCTTTGATATTGACAGGATCAATTTCAGCTAACTTCTCAGCATCAATTTTAAGAACGGTATCTGTGTTCTCAGGCTCTTTCTGGCTCAAATCCTCAAGGATTTCGTCAGACCCTGTAACCATCTGATAAGCTTTGAATAGGGTTTGATAATCAAGTTCCTGCGCTCGCTCAAAGCTCAATTTTATATCATCTTGTTCAATATAGATTTTCATTCTTTCCTCACTTTTTCAAATTTAATAATTACTTTCAATCACCTAGAATGGAAAATCATCATCTGAAATATCCATAGGTGCGTCTTGTCTTGAAAAATCAGGACCTTGTTGTTGTGCTGGTTTTGTTTGACTTTGGCTCTGACCTTGACTATTGCGACTTTCTAATAGCTGGAATTGTTCAGCAACTACTTCTGTTACATAAACCCTTTGTCCTTGCTGATTATCGTAGCTTCGTGTCTGAATGCGTCCAGTAATTCCAATCAAAGCGCCTTTTTTAGCCCAATTTGCAAGGTTTTCTGCTTGTTGTCGCCACATCACGCAATTAATAAAATCAGCTTCACGATCACCATTTTCGTTTTTGAACGCTCGATTGACTGCAAGGGTAAACGTAGTGACGGCCAAGTTTGATGGGGTGTAACGTAATTCTGCATCTCTAGTCATGCGACCAACTAACACAACATTGTTCAACATATTTTAGTTTCCTTTCAATTTTCCAAGAAGCATATCTGCTTGTTCTACTTGCGACTCTTTAATTTGTTTGTAGTCCACAACTCCTAAATGTTTCAAGAACCACTTGACGATTGAGCCATCTTCTTTTCCTTTTTCGGTTGAAATTTTGGCAACTTCTCTTAAGTAGTAGTTTGCTTTTTCAACTGAGATAACGGGTTCATCTTGTTTTTTTGGTTTTGCTGGTGCTTGCTTTTTTGTTTGTGTCGCCTCGTTCCCGTCATCGTCTTGGTCGCTTGTTATTCCAAAAATAGCGGATAATGCGTAGCGTTTAGCGTAAGTGATAGCTGAACCGATTGATTGAGGGTCGTTTTTAACTGGCTTCATCTTGATTGGATCGTACTCAATCCATTCTCCTGATTCATGCATCACAAGTGTTCCCACTGTTACATTTCCATTTTCATCACTTGATGGAAATTGTGTGAATGATAATCCATTCTTACTTGCTGACTCTGTGATAGCTTCTACCACATTTTCAAGTGGCACGTACTTGCTTTTAAAAAATGGATTGTTAGCATCTTTTAAAGGTTGCTTCATTTCTTGTTGAGTTTTCGCAAAAGCCTTGCTGAACTCCGTTAGTGTTTCTGATTTCTTCATGTTTTAACTCCTATCTAATACTCAAGTTCTTACGTTCAACCAAACTTGCACCAATGATTTCAAGTCCGTTCTTCAAGTCCTCTTTCAAACGTTTCTTGTCTGCTTTCCAAGTCGCAACTTTGTAGGCTTCTGGCAAAACTGCTTCATCTACCTCAACAGCTTGAGATTTTCTAAACGATACCTTAAAAAGTGGTGTATCAACACGTTCATGACCTGTCAGGTCCATACTTGCTGAGAGTGTATCTTTCAAGTGCTCTTTCTTCTTCTCATCCGCCTTGTTTAGTTCCGTCAAGCGCTTAATTTCATTCTTACGAGCCTCAACGTCTGCTTCAAGGTTCTTCATGACCTTGATATAATTTTCTACCTTGGTTTCATACTCGGTTTCCCAATCAATAGAATCCAAGGTGTCTAGTTTTGTTTCTTCGTCCAATTCCAAGTTGTAAATATCAAGAAATTGTCCTGTTAATTCGTAAAGTGTTGCCATTGTTTCTCTCCTCTACCCCCCGTTCTTCATATTTGGGGTCTCTTTTCGTTTTTTATTCTTCATTCGATAAATTTATATGCCTGCTTCTTAAAATCGAATATAGGCGATTTTAGAGCCTTCTGTGATGTCTATATTCCATCACCTACATATCGATACTGACCGCATCCAATATACACATACTCGCTAGGGTCAAGTTCTTCTCGTGGTTCAGGCGGTTGCATCATATCTCTGTCATAATCAAACATGAGCATACACCTTTCCAAGTTCCAGAACTCGTTTCACATATTTAGCTTTGGATGTTAGCCCAAGATCCAGCAATTCGTTTTTTTCTTCGTGATTAGCCAAAAGCCACACACGGTTTTCAAGTTCAATTCTGGTCATCTTCCTGCTCCACCTCTTCAGCTTTCACTTTGATTTCTAGTCTTGTCATGGCTTCATCTACTGACTTGCCGTCCAAAACATCCTTAATCATGTGGCTCATATCATGAAACGATTTAGCTCTGGTTCTTCCTTTTTCGCTATCAGGAACCAAACCGAGATCTTGCATAAGTAGAAATGCTACGCTTGCGTCGTGCATCGCTTTCTGAAGTTGTTTGATTTTTTTGATTGTACGAATTACTTTAAACATATTGTTCTCCCATCTGTTCTTTTTCTTTGTAAATTGCCAATTGTTGCTTCAAGTCATAGTTTTCTTGCTCGAAAGCAAAGCGACGCTTGCGCTCTTCGAGAAGGTCCTCGTTAAGCTCGACTGCGACTACTCTCCAGTCAAGGCTCACTTCATGGATGATTCCCTCAAGACCGAGTTTTAATTTAGCAAGTAGTTTCATTAAGCCACATCCTCCTCGTTAGATTGCTTGTTCATGCCTAGAATGATGTCATAGTACGAATGACCAGCAGGGATGACATATCCCGTCAGATCGTCAACTTGAGAACCATCTGCCATGATGTTTACAATCCGTGGCTCCCATTCCTTTTTTACTTTTTTCATGATATAATTACCTCGTAAAGTATTTTGCTTAGTCCCTCAATGGAATTGCCGTTCCAGAGGGGCTTTTTTGTTATTCTCCTATCTGCTATAATAAAGCTAGAAAGGAGGTGATGTTATGCATGACCTAGTTATCAAGATGATTCTTGATGAGTACGGTATTGATAACTCTGAAAATTTGTCTAAAGCACTCGCCAAAGTCCTAGATGAATTTTCAAGAGATAGCCGTGTAGCTAGCAATCTGTCTAAGTCTATCAATGAGCAGAATAGACTTACAGATAGAATGCACGGGGTTATTCGATAATCCCCATCATCCTCAGAGCGTGTTTGCGAAAGACATTGGTTTCACTGTCATCCAGTGTTATGTCTTTTGACAAATTACGCTCTTTTTCGTTCAGTTGGTAGTTGTAAAGGCTGTTTAGCTCTTCCCATCCTTTTCGAGTTAAAGATTGTCTTAAGCTAATATAGCATTCGATGGCGAGCAGAGAAGCGTTACGGACGATTGCTCTCTCAACACTAGATAGTGCTCCCTCAACAACCTGCAGCCTCTGCTCAGATTTTTCTTTCTCGTTTTGAGTTTTGGCAATAAAGTCTGAGTAGGCTCGGTCAAACGCTTCTAAAATTTGAAGATCCACGGCCACGTTATCGACTTCAAGGATATCTGGTGTAAAATCAATAGTGATTTTTGGTTTTCCGTTCGCAGGCATTTCTAGTCTGAAGCCAGTGACCCCTCTGCCAAGCTCCCAGTCATTGATTTTTACTGAATAACCTGACGAATTAAGAGATTGCCCCTCGGTAGGTTCCTGCTTGGGGTTAATACTTAGTTTTAATTGCTTCACGTTTGCTCCTTTCCCATTTTTGCAAAGTCCTAAATTTGAAATTTCTCTCTTTTATTTATTAAGAGAAGTAGGACTTGTTGTTAGTTAATATTTATTGTTAGTTAATACTTGTTGTTAGTTAATATTTGTTAGTGTAAAAAATTTGACATGAAAAAATTTGACATGAAAAAATTTGACATGAAAAAATTTGACATGAAAAAAACTTACATCTCAAAAAATGAATCACTAATCGCTTTATCAAGTCGTTGCAACATGATGTCAAACTGGAAATCAGATATTTTTCTATCCGAAAAAAATCGAAATACGTGACTTCCTCCACGGCCTGGAGGTTTTCGTCTAACTTGACGCAAATATCCAGCCTCTTCTAAGATTTTGAAATATTTACTAATAGTTGGACGACTAACACCTTTGCGCTTGGCTATTTCGTCTGGATAGACTTGCCAGTTGGGGTGATTGGCCAAAATAACCATCATGATGCCAACCGCTGTAAAATCCAGCGCAGGATCGTTGATAAAACTATTACTAACAGCTGTGTAGTCATCAGTTGGATTCCTGAAAGATAAACTGGCAATCCAAATCTTTAAAGTTTGTCATACAGTCTCCTTTCTCTTCATTTATTTTCAATCACTTTCTCTCCTTCCTATGTTTGTTCCATTTCGGGAACGTTTTCGCTAAAAAAAATAGTGATTTTTTCCATTGGCAGTCCGAAAATCTTTGTAATTTTTGCAAGTTCGTCAGCACCAATAGAAACTAAGCCATTTTCACGTTTTGCGTATGGTGTACGTGATTTCCAACCCATTTTGTGAGCCACTTCATCTTGTGTCATACCACTAGCAATCCGTTCAGCCTTTAATCGTTTCAGATTAACTGTCATAACATGTTCTCCTTTTAGTATTATTCGTTCCCGATGTGGAACAATTTAATTATAACTCCAGTCGTTCCATTTTGTCAACTATTTTTAAAAAAAAAAAACAAAAAATGTTTTTTTGTGTTTCTCTTGTATTTGTTTGGGAACGATGGTATAATTGAATTATCAAATAAAAGGAACGAAGAAACATGAGAACTAATGACGAAATCATTTCTCTAATCCAAGAAGAAGCAAAAAAGAAAGGGATGTCTATGAGTGAGCTAGCTAGACGTGTTGGAATAGCTAAATCGACAATGTCTAGGTACTTCAATAAGACTAGAGAATTCCCACTCAATAAAGCTGATGACTTCGCTAGAATTTTCAATATTACTCCAGAATTTCTTTTAGGAATTCAAAAAGAGAATAAAGAAAAACCTGAAATCCTAACTATCTACAACCAACTAGAAGAACCTAGACAAGAGAAAGTCCTCGACTTTGCCAATGCTCAACTTGATGAGCAGGAAAGCTCTAAGGTTGCTTCTATCTTCGAGAAGGTAAGCAATGAAGATTATATCATTGACTACGTCGAGGGACTGGTTGCTGCAGGTCATGGAACATTTCAGGAAGATAATCTGCATATGGAAGTGAGACTCAGAGCGGAAGATGTACCAGAGGAATACGATACTATCGCTAAGGTTGCTGGTGATAGCATGGAGCCACTCATAGAAGATAATGACTTATTATTTATCAGAGTAGCTAGTCAAATTGATGTCAACTCAATCGGTATTTTCCAAGTGAACGGCAAGAACTTCGTCAAAAAGCTTAAAAGAGATTATGACGGATCCTGGTACTTGCAAAGTCTGAATAGTGGATACGAAGAAATCTATCTGACAGAAAACGACGATATCCGAACCATTGGCGAGGTCGTAGATATTTATAAAGTTTAAAAAATTTAGCACAATTAAGAAAGGAATATAAAATAATGGCTAAATATGTAAAACGTTGTCCAAAATGTGGCAGTGATCAAATTGAATACATGATGCAGGACCGTAAAGGTTTCAATGGTTGTGTTGGGTGTATCGGCTGGATGATTGCCTGGCCGTTTGTCCTCCTCGGCCTAGTTGGTAAAAAAGGGAAACACAACTGGCACTGTCGCAACTGTGGATGTGTCTTTAAGTCTAAAAAATAAAAAAAGCCCCACGCTCAGAAGTTTGGCGACCGAGAGCGTGAGGCATGTAACAGGAAAAGATTTTCATGGAAATATCCTCGCATGATGTCTTTTCTTGTACCCATTTTATCATTTTTTAGGAAATTTTGAAAGAGGTACTATAATGAAAACTACAAATAAAGTAGCTATATACGTCAGGGTGTCTACTACCTCACAAGTTGAGGAGGGGTACTCTATCGATGAGCAAAAAGCTAAGCTCTCTAGCTACTGCGATATTAAAGACTGGAATGTATACAAGATATATACTGATGGTGGTTTCTCAGGAGCAAATACTGACAGACCAGCGCTAGAGGGACTTATCAAAGACGCTAAAAAAAGAAAGTTTGATACAGTGCTGGTCTATAAGCTGGACCGTCTTAGCCGTAGTCAAAAAGACACGCTTTACTTGATTGAAGATATTTTCATAAAGAATAATATAGCGTTTTTGAGTCTGCAGGAGAATTTTGACACCTCTACACCTTTTGGTAAGGCTATGATTGGGCTCTTGAGCGTCTTTGCCCAGCTTGAAAGGGAGCAAATCAAGGAACGCATGCAGCTTGGGAAAATAGGACGGGCCAAGGCTGGAAAATCTATGATGTGGGCTAGGACGTCGTATGGATACGACTATCACAGAGAGACTGGAACTATTACTATCAATCCAGCCCAGGCCGTGGCCGTCAAGTTTATCTTTGAAAGTTACATAAGAGGGAGATCCATTACTAAGCTGAGAGATGATCTGAATGAGAAATACCCAAAACATGTGCCTTGGAGTTATCGGGCGGTCAGGGCCATACTAGATAACCCTGTCTATTGTGGCTTCAATCAGTTCAAGGGAGAGATTTATCCAGGTAATCATGAGCCAATAATTACAGAGGAAGTTTATAACAAGACAAAGGAAGAACTGAAGATCAGACAAAGGACAGCAGCAGAGAACGTCAACCCTAGGCCATTCCAAGCAAAATACATACTATCAGGCATTGGCCAATGTGGATATTGTGGCGCACCTTTAAAAATTATTTTAGGAGTAAAGCGAAAAGATGGGAGCAGGTTTAAAAAATACGAATGTCATCAAAGACACCCAAGAACACTGAGAGGCATCACTACCTACAATGATAACAAAAAATGTGACTCAGGATTTTATTACAAAGATGACCTTGAGGCTTATGTACTGACAGAAATCAGCAAGCTACAAGATGACGCTGGTTACTTGGATAAAATATTTTCAGAGGACAGTGCTGAAACCATCGACCGTGAGAGCTACAAGAGACAAATAGAGGAGCTATCAAAGAAACTCAGTAGACTAAACGATCTCTACATAGATGATCGCATTACTCTTGAGGAGTTACAGAACAAGTCAGCCGAATTTATAAGCATGAGGGGAACTCTTGAGGCTGAACTGGAAAATGATCCAGCGCTCGGAAAAGACAAAAGAAAGGCAGACATGAGAGAGCTGCTAAACGCTGAAAAAGTATTTTCAATGGACTACGAGGGTCAAAAGGTACTTGTAAGAAATCTTATAAACAAGGTCCAGGTAACAGCTGAGGACATTGTTATCAAGTGGAAAATATAAATAATTTTAGTAACCTACATTTCTACCAAAGTGAAAGCTTTAACCTTGGCTTTTTTTAAATTTGTCATGAGTTTTTTCATTTTAAAAATTTACCTCCATATTTTGATACATGGGCATAAGCATTGCCGCATAAAGTAAAACGATAATCAGGGCCACAAAGATAAAAACCAGTGGCTGTACCAGATTCATGGTACGATTAACTCGGGTAAAAAAGGCTTCCCAAGTTTTTTCAGCATAGATTTCCAACTCACTCCCCAGCTTGGACTTGACTTCCCCATACTCGATGATGAGACTCAACTCCTTCTTAAAGAACGGATAATTCGCTATAGTCTGAGAAAATTCCCGACCATTTTGCAGGACTTGAGCTAGATCTTGACCGATTTCTTTAAAGAGCTGGGAGCCTTGTTCCTGCATGATCTGAAAAATCTGCGTCAGCTCCATTCCCTGTGAAATCATATTGCCCCATTCACGCGCGTAATAGGCCGTCAGATAGGTCTGGACAAAGATTCCAAGAAAGGGAATCCGTGCCAACATCGAGAAGACCCGCATCTTGGAACTTCTTTTGTAGAAAGCGAGGGCTAAAAGTAGAGACAGAGAGCAAATCAACACTAGTCCCAGAAATATTTGTGGCAGATTGCCAATGATTTGGGTGGCGATATTGCTACTGTCCAGTTGGGGGAGTAGATAGTTTCTCAATCCCAGCATGATTAACAGGAGAAATCCCAGCAAAATCAAAGGATAGGTCGCCACTTCGATTAACTTTTTCTTGACCTTGGCCAAATTATCCAGATATTCTTCTATCTTTCCCAAACTCAGGTGAAGATTTCCATGTACTTCAGCTAGGGATAACTGGGTCACAATAGCACTTGAAAAGCCCAAGCTGTTCATCATTTCTGAGAAGGATTTCCCCTGAGACAAACCTTGGTGCATCTGGGCCACATAGTCCTTTTCCAGCAGGGCACTTCTGCTCAAGAAAGAAATAATTTCCACCAAATGAAAGCCACTGGAGAAGAGGTTGTTAAACAAGGTGATGATTTTCTTCTGCTTAGCTGTAGCTAATTTTTTCCGTTTCAGCCTGAAGACTTGTGATATGTCCATCTTTAAGAAGCTGGTCAATCTGCGCATTCCAGCTAGTTGGCTGGTGTTCTTGATAGTCTTTGTTTGCAAAGTCAACGATTCCTCCTCCCCCGATTAATCTCTGGTAGCAGACTCCTTGCAAGACAACTGCTAGTTCCTCCTCCGTCACACCCAACTCCAGAAGACGTTCATAAACACCTCGGATACTCTTGGCATGAATGGTTGAAAAGACTGTCGCCCCTGTCAAACTGGCTCTAACTACTGCACGCGCCGTCTCGCTATCACGAATTTCACCGATAATCAGGAGATCCGGACGATGCCGGAGAGACAGTTTGATCAGATTTTCATAGGTCAATCCAATCGCCTCATTCAACTGCAACTGGAGCATGTCTTCCTGCTTGATTTCGACAGGGTCTTCGATAGACATAACTTGTTGCCCCATAAACAGGGACTTGGCTAATTCGTGCATCAAGGTCGTCTTGCCACTGCCGACTGGACCTGCAAAGAGATAGAGACCACGTTGCCTGTACTGCTCACCCAGTTCGTTCATATCCTGAAACCAGAAATGCAGCTCCTGTTCCTCATCGTGCAACAAACGAATGACCAAACTCTCATGTCCCCGATAATCTCCTACGGTAGACAAACGCAGAGAAGACACCTTCTCCCCATGCTGATAGTCACAAGACCCCAGCTGACTACGCCTCTTCTCTCCTACGTTCATACCCGCTACAAACTTAAAATGACTAATCACAGCAGCTAAAACATCAAACTCATAGGAGTCAGCTAGACATCGTTCGTCTCCAACCCGCATGTGAAGCTCATAGGACTTTTCCTTGGGAATAAAATAGATATCCTGAGCCTTCTTTTCTTTCGCAGTAGCAATAATTTTCTGTGCAATTTCTTGTACCATACCGCCCTCCTTATCTAACTATTCGCAAAAAAATAAAAAAAGCAACTTAAAAAGTTACTTTTTATCTCCATTTCATGCGGCAAGAACGGTGTTTTTCTTGACCTGTTTGTTTTTCGTAGCCTGGACGTAGCTTTTCATCAGGGATGACTTGTTCATCCTGTAAAAGTGCTAAAGAATGGTACTGCTGCAAATACTCATCACACTCATCACACCAGCGTTTATCAGCAGGATTCCAAAAGATAGTCATCAAATCACTCCGACTCTTATAAAGAGGATTCTTCTTTTCCAGCTCAAACCAGCATGATTTATAATATTTTAGAGCATCATAATACTTGTCAAAAGATTGACTCATAATGACATCTTCTTCCCAACCTTCTATGAACCACCACGGTTCAAAATCCCCATACATTTCTATAACACGATACATTCTTACTACTTCCTTTGTACCGTATATTATATCTAATTTTTTAATACAAGAAAAGGATTTTGCTTGTTTCCCCCATTAGAAATTTCTTTAATCCTATTTTTATCTTCTTAGGCTTGATAACGTTTCACACCATCTAGGTAGGTTGCTACCAATTCCAAATCTTTATCTAGTACGATAAAGTCAGCGTCATAACCTTCACGGATTTGACCACAGACATCATCGATGTGAACAGATTTTGCTGGGTTGAGGCTGGCCATCATGACTGCTTCATGCGGATTCGCAATGCCCCATTCGACCACATTCTTCAAACCATCTTTGAGTTTGAGGATAGAACCTGCCAAATTTCCTGTAGATTTGAGGCGAGCAGTTCCATTAGCAACTACTACCGGGAATTCCCCCAACATGTAGTCGCCGTCTTCCAATCCACCCGCTGTCATACAGTCTGTGATAAGGGCGATATTTTCAGTTCCTTTTTGCTTAAGCAAAATGTCACAGGCCTTTGGATCCACATGGTGACCATCACAAATCAATTCTGCGTAAGTATGTGGCAACTCATACATGGCTCCCACCATACCGAGCTCACGGTGAGTCAACCCACGCATTCCGTTGTAGGCATGTACCCAAACACTCGCTCCAGCGTCGACTGCTTTTTTAGCTTCATCAAATGTCGCATTGGAGTGTCCAAGAGCAACAGTCACTCCTTCACCTGTAATCGTACGAACAAAGTCTTCTACACCTTCGCGTTCTGGCGCAAGGGCGATTTTATTGAGCAGGCCATTGGCTGCTTTTTGCCAAGCACGAAACTCATCCATACGAGGGTCTTTCATATAGGCAGGGTTTTGTGCTCCCTTGTATTTCTCTGTGAAATAAGGCCCTTCAAAATAGATTCCACGAATCTTGGCTCCACTTGCTTCCTGGTAACGGGCGCCGATATTTTCAGTTACCGCAAGCAACTGCTCGTAAGAGGAAGTCAAGGTCGTTGGCAAGAAGCTGGTAACACCCGTGCTAAGCAAGCCTTCACTCATGGTATGAAGGGTTCCTTCGATGTTATTATCCATGACATCGACACCACCAAATCCATGAATATGGGTATCCACAAGTCCTGGAGCAATGCTATAACCGGTATAGTCAATCACCTCAGCTCCTTCAGGAATCTGTTCTACATGTTTGCCAAACTTGCCATCCACAAGTTCCAAGTAACCGCCACGACGAACTCCGTGTGGGTAGAAAAACTGATCCGCTTTAATATAATTAGGCATAATGATAACCTCCTTGATAGATTGATTCTAGAATTTATTATGTCAATTACATTATAAACCTTTCTTTTTCATTTGTAAATGGTATAGACCTATTTTCTGGAGATATTTTAAAAGAGCTGGATTTCTCCAACTCTTTGATCTTATTTTGATTTTACAGGCAGTTCTTGAGCAGCCTTAACAGCAGCTGCAATCGTTTCTGCGTAAAGTTTAGCACCTTCTTCAATCATGTTGCTATCATTTCCAAAGTGAACTTGGTCGGTTCCAGCCCAGATTTCAGGGTGTTCCTTAGCAACCTTATTCCAGTCAGCGATGCTCACGTAAGGATTCTTTTCAGCTAATTCCCGTGCATAAGCCGCATACTGCTCCACTGATGTGTATGTGTCCTTGCTCTTGTCTCCCTCATAAGGTGTCACCAGTATCAGATGGTGTCCTTTCGGTAGATTGTTCACGATGCTGTCCAAATCATTCTTATAACCTTCAGGATTGTTGACTCCTGTTGCAATGACGACTGTTTTTAGCAGCGCCTTGTTCTGACTGTTATTGAGCATGATGTCATTGGCTTGCTTGGTCGTTCGACTAACCTGGGCATTGATATTTGCTTCAGGAAGTGCCTCTTGTAAGGCTGTATTGGCACGCAAGGCTACCGAATCTCCTATTAGGCTTGTTCCATCAGAAATTCCTAGACGACTCAGTTCAGCTTGTTCAGCAAGAGTCTTTGTTTGTCCTATATTGGTCTGGGCTTGTTTGAAACCATTGACCATCAAGTCTGTCTCAAAAGCTCCAACTTGAGGAGCCACAGCTATGATAATCAAGGTAATCAAGGTAAGAATGCCAGCAGCACCAGCACTAATTGATTTAATATGAGGCAATCGACTAATCTTCCGTATTAAAGGATTGGATTTACCGGCAATCAATGGCTCAATAATATAGAAGGATAGGATAGCAAAGAAATAAGAAAAGATGATTGTCAGAATAACAGCAGGCAGATTACTCATCAACTGAGAAAAGATAATATAAAAAGGCCAGTGGAAGAGATAAACCGCGTAGCTGGTATCCGCTAAAAATGTAATGATCCGAGGTTCTTGTATCTCAGGCGTTTTCTCATGCAAGACACGCGCAGCAAAAATCATAGTCACTGCCGCTAAACTTGCTAGCAAGAAGCCAAATAAGTACGCAAACAGGTAAGTGAACTTGACAAAGAAAGTCAAGAGCACTAGCACCAAAAGCCCCGCAATAAACACCAGTAGATTTTGACGAAGGTCCCACATCCGGTCAAACTGCTTGACTAAATCGCTCGTCTGACGAACCCCCACAACTGTCGCCAAAATGCTTCCTAAAAAGAAGGGATAGACATGGGTCAAACTTGAAAAGTAGACAGATGAATAGGAACTCGCCATTAGACTACCAATAAACATCGAGAAAAAGCTAATGATAAAAGCTCCAGCAGAAAGAAGAAAGACCATCCCTCTCAATTGACTACTAGATTTTGAACGTTTCGATAAGAACCAAACCGCTAAGCCCCAAAGGATATAGTAGTGAACCTCAACAGCTAGGCTCCAGTTGTGAACAAAGAGATGCGGAATGAACTGGGATTCATAACTGCCTCCTGTTAACATTTCGTAGAAGTTGGTCATGAAACCGAGAACTCCAGCAATCTGGCCACCAATTCCAGCAACATAGTCTTGACGAACCAAGAAAGTAAAAGGCATGGTCACTAAAACCATCAGCACCACAGGTGGCACGATGCGGTAAAACCGTCTCTTAAAAAAGCCCAGCAAATCAATCTGGCGTGCCTTCCCAAATTCTTCTAAAAGGAGGGAGGTGATCAAAAATCCTGAAAAAGTGAAAAAGACATCTACCCCAAAGAATCCTCCAGGAAAGATCGTTTGAAAGAAGTGGTACAAAAGCACCAAAAGTAAACCTGTAATCCTAATCAAGGAAAACCATTTAATACGCATACGAGTCTATTCTCCATTAAATTAGGAAGCAAAACACCACCTAATTTCCATTCCATTATACTCCCTATTCTATCAAAAAAATAGGAAAAATCCTAAGAGAAAACTTAGGATTTTGGCATTCTATTTTTACACTTTAAAAATTGCGCCCTGACTTGTTGTAGCCATATTTTTCTACAAAATACTCACGGAATTCCAAGAGATTGTCATCCATGATGGCTTGGCGGACCTGCTTCATCAGATTGAGCAAGAAGTAGAGATTGTGATAGCTAGTCAAGCGGATACCAAAGGTTTCATCAGCCTTGAGCAGATGACGAAGATAAGCGCGTGTGTAGTTCTTACATGTGTAGCAATCACACTCAGGATCCAGTGGCGTAAAGTCCTCAACGAATTGGGCATTTTTGACAACCAAACGTCCCTGACTGGTCATACAAGTTCCGTTACGAGCGATACGAGTCGGTAAGACACAGTCAAACATATCCACGCCACGAATAACTCCATCGATCAAGCTATCTGGCGCTCCCACACCCATCAAATAGCGAGGTTTGTTTTCAGGTAGCAGTTGAGTTGTGAAGTCCAAGACGGCATTCATTTCTTCGTGCGTTTCTCCCACAGCCAAACCACCGATAGAGTAGCCTGGGAAATCCATGCTGACAAGATCATGCGCTGATTGGCGGCGCAAATCTTCAAATCCCGCTCCCTGTACAATCCCAAACAAACCTTGGTCATGTGGGCGACGGTGAGCCTTCAAACCACGCTCAGCCCAACGGCTAGTACGCTCGATTGATTTCTTAACGTAGTCATAGGGTTGGTAAAACTGGGGACATTCATCAAAAGACATCATGATGTCGGAGCCTAGATTGTTCTGAATAGAGATGGCTTTCTCTGGTGATAGGAACATCTTGGAGCCATTGAGATGGTTTTTAAAGGTTACTCCTTCTTCGGTGATATTTCGGCTATCAGCTAGGGAATAAACCTGGAAGCCACCACTATCCGTCAAGATTGGTTGGTCCCAATTCATGAACTTGTGGAGACCACCTGCGCGTGCGATGAGTTCATCTCCAGGACGAAGCCAGAGATGATAGGTATTAGAGAGGATAATCCCTGATCCCATCTCCTTCAACTCCTCTGGTGACTGGGTCTTGACAGTAGCTTGGGTCCCAACTGGCATAAACATAGGCGTTGGAAAGGTACCGTGCGGGGTGATAATTTCTCCCAGACGAGCTCCCGTGTGTTTTTCTTTCTTAATCAAACGGTATTTGATTGGTGAATCTGACATTTTCTACCTCCGAAGCTGGGAAAGACAGTCCCAGTTCATACTTTATGCCCAAAGGCATACTGTATGATTTTATCAAAAAAACCAAGAACTGTCACGAACTATGGTATAATGAGAGAATGAAATACCCAAAAATTGATTTAAAAACCATTCGTCTGCAGACGAGGCAATTTCAGGCTGAAAATTCCCGCCTCTTTCTCGTCTATCTCTTACCTAGCATACTGGTCATCTTATCAGGCTTTCTCAACCCCTTGGCTCGTCTCCAAGAAAGTGTTTTAGAGCAATCCTTTTTCAGCATGCTGGCACAAGTGCTCCAAGCCTATCTCTTCCCGCTAGTTGTTTCTTTTGTGAGCACGATTTTTCTAGCAGGTGCTGCCTTTGCGACACTCCGACTCCTCAAGGATCCTGATACAGAACTCTCAGTAAAATCAAGTCTAGCCCTCTTTGCTGAAGAGCGCTTCTCGCAAACCTTCCTCACTCTGCTCCTCAAACGTTTCTACCTCTTTTTATGGAGCATTCCAAACTTAGTAGGCGTTTATTTTCTCTTTTATAGCAATCTCTTAGCTCGGAGATTTGTCGCCCTACATCCTGAATTTCCAAAATTAGACCTCTCATCCGTTGAAACGGAGCAATTCCTCATGACCTTTGGCCTCTACTTTTTCGCGAGCCTCATCTTGATGATTGTGGGCAATCTCCTCTACGTACCGCAACATTATGCCTACTCGCAGGTAGAATTCCTCCTCTGCGACACTCTGGATTTAGGACAGGCTAAACCCCGTCAAATCCTGAAAACTAGCCGTTTCTTGATGAAAGGTTACAAATTCCAGCGCTTTGTCCTCGACCTACAACTACTCCCTTGGTACTTCCTCAACTGGATCACCTTTGGAATTGCTAGCTTTTCACTCCTTCCCTATATCCAGAACAATCACATCTTCTTTTACAGAGCCCTACTAGCCCGTAAACGTCGAAATGGATAAGAGTCTACAAAAACCAGCGTCGTTCAGGACGCTGGTTTTCTTATTTCAAAAGCAACATACTCAGCAGAGTCAAAATAGCAGGCCCACCTTGCTTCAGAATAATCTTCTTGTCTGCTGTCAGAGAACCGTAGGTCGCTGCACCAAGCACAAATAAAACAAAGATGGTCACAATTTCCAAGCTTTGCGAAAAATAAATCCCGTACAAGAGAAAGACACCTATCAAAGCATTATAAATTCCTTGATTTTTAAATAATGAACTCACTGAAGAACGAGCCAGTTCTTCCTTATCCACATTAAACACTCGACTAGTAGTATCTGATTGCGTAGCCACACTTTCCAAATAAAAAATGTAAAAATGTTCCAAAGCAACGATAGTTGCTAAAATAATTGTAAAAATAGACATATTCTTCTCCTTAAATTTTTATCTCTTCTAAGCCAGATATCAACTTTTCTAACAAGCGACTGAACTCTTCTCGCTCTCCTTTTGTAAGTACACTCTCCATCTGATTTTTTACGTTTATATGTTGTTGAGGAGAGTTGGTTACTAGTTGTTCTCTCGCAAAGTCTGTGACTTCCACCAAAACTTCCCTCTGGTTTTCAGGATTCCGACGTCGATTAACCAAACCTTCCTTTTCCAAAATTTTAAAGTGCCGTGTCAAGGCAGCCTGATCAATCTTCAATCTCTCCTGAACTGCTATTTGATTACACGGTGACTGATCGATTAAGAAACATAAGATTTGATAACGAGTCAGACTAATTCCCAATTGACGTTCGAATAGTTGTGTCATAGACTGATCTGCTAATCGTAGTTGATACAGTAAATCATGGATTGCTACCATAAATCTTTCTCCTTTAAAGTTGATTCATCAATGATTGACTTATCAAGTATAATGCGATCCAAAAAATAAATCAAGTAATATGCTTACATTCTCTTGAAATATTACTCACTTCCTCATATTTATCCCTTTTATCCTGAAGAATTTACACACAAAAAAGAAGCGGGAACTCAATCAGTTCCCAACTTCCATTTTAATGATTAGTTCATTGAAACGTGAACGTGGTCATAGTGGTTTTCGGTTACGCTACCACGGTCTGGCATTGGATTCCACGTATAGGCTGGTCCATATTTACTATCATATGGAGCGTAGAAACGTTGTTTCCAGATGATATAGTTGATACCACGGCTAGCCATATTTTTGACTGCATATTCTGCGATTTGATCACCAAGTGCTGAACTCACTGGAACCATAAAGTCGATGGCCAAACCTTTCCCATGGTCGCCACTGTCTCCAGGACGGTAACCACTAAAGGATGTGATGCCAAACAAGTTGGCGATTTCTTCCTTAAAGGCTGCCGTTTGCGGTTGAAGACCAGCATTCTCAGACTTAGCTACAGCAAGTCCTGCATAGTCAGGAGCCGCTGGAGCTGAATATGTTCTTGAAGGAGTTTGGCTTTGCTCTGCTTGATAAGTCGAAGTTGCAGTGTCAGAAGTTGCTGTTGATGCTGCTGTTTCTTCTGCTGCACTTGTTCCTGTTGTATCAGCAGGCGTTTCAGTTGCTGGAGCAGCTGCTACTGGTGCTTCCGCTGGAGTCGTTTCAGCTGTTTCTTCAGCTACAGGTGTTTCTGTAGATGGTGTCTCTTCAGCAACTGTCGCTGTCTCAGAAACTTCTGAACTTGGCGCTACTTCTGCTGGTTTTTCAGTCTCTGTTGCAGTTGGAGCTTCCTCAATTGGTTGAGAAAGGTCTTCTACTTGAACTGTTTGTTCATCAACTGTCACTTGATTTGTCGTCAAATCAGCTGTCGCAGTCGTCACTTCTTCACTAGCATCTGCTTGAGGAGCTTGGATTTCAACTTCCGTTACCTCTTCTGCCTCATTGACAGTTGTAGTGAGGACAGTATCTGGGAAAATCAAGTCCATATTAGTGATTTTGTTCAAATTAGCAAGAACCGTCACATCTACCCCCAAAGCTTCTGCAATCGTGCTCAGGGTATCACCATACTGAACTGTATAGCTATTTTTGTTCTCGTTTTTCGTCACATCATTTTGGATTTGCTCAACGCTACGTGCTGTCCAAGAGATTTCTTGAGCTTTAGCTCCTAATGCGGGAGCAAGAGACAGGGCTACAGTTGAGGCTAAAATAATTTTTTTCTTCATTCGTTCATATTCCTTTCAAATGAGTACCTGTCTATCATAACACAAAAAAAGCAGAAAAAAAGCCCTTTCGGGCCTATTTAACAGAACTGTCTATTCCTTGTAACAAACTCGATTACTTGAAATAGTTTGTTAGGTTTCTGTCACAAAACTGACACAATCTTCTCGTTCCCAATCCTCAGAAATATGAGGAACATCTGCCAGTGTTTGAATCCTCTGATTTCCTGCATAAGACGACTCTAAAAAGTTGATGCTTTGAATACCGCTATTCTGGGCAAATTCCACATCCAAAGTCCGGTCCCCTATATAATAGGTAGCCCTAGGATCCAACTCATACTTGTCTAGCAGATAGGCCGCCGCTTGTGGACTTGGCTTCCGCTCAAAACCGCTCTGACTGGTTAAAATCTCTTTGAAATAGGATTCCAACCCCAAGTCTCTGAAAATGGTAAAAGCATTGTCCCCCTTATGAGTATAGACAAACTGCTGAATCCCTGCTTCGTCTGCCCAAGCCAACACTTCACGCGCACCTGGCATCAAAACTATCTGGGCATTTTTCTCAGACAGGCTCTGGGCACGCACCTGGTTGAGCACTTCCGCATCCAGGTTTCTCTCTTCTGCCACCTGCTCCAGCAAATCCTGCACAGAAAACTTGAGGATAAACTCTCTCACTTTCTCCTTATCATAAGGAATAGAAAACTGAGCAAAGGTCTCCTTAATCCCTGACAAAATCGCTTCGTAAGAGTCCAATAAAGTCCCGTCTAAATCCCAAATAAAAGCTGTTTTTTGCATCTCCTATCCTTTCAAGCTCATATAACGCTGGTAACGGTAACGTAGAAATAACCAGCGAAAACCATTATCCAAGAGAGTCCCTGCCCAAATACCAGGCAAGCCCCAACCAAGAACAATACCCATCAGATAAGCTGTCCCTATACGGATACACCACATCCCAATACTTGTCGCATAAAAGGGGAGGCGAGTATTTCCCAAACCCTGCCAAACTGCCGTATAAATAACTGTCCCTGTCGCCATGGGGGTTCCTAGTAGAGAGAACAGTGCCACCAAAACGCTCGCTTCAACCGCTACAGGATCGGTCGTATAGAGATGAGTCAATGGTGTCCCCAAGGCATAGATACTGAGAGTTAAGGGCAACATGAGAAGCAGGGAAAGCCAAAAGGTTTGCTTGCTCAAATCATCTACTCTTTCCCAGTTATCCTCTCCAACTGCTCGAGCTACCTGCATGACCGTCGCCGTAGCGACGCCAAAGGCAGGCATATAGTTAAACTGGGTCAAGACTTCTCCGACTGCATTCCCCGCTACTGCCTCCGTCCCAAATGAAACAACCAAGGCAATAATCACTACATCTCCAGCCCGCATCATGAGACGTTCTCCTGCTGCTGGCAATGCCAAGGTCAGTAAGTCTTTATCGAGTCCAAAAGTCGGTTTCTCAAAAGGCAGCTTTAATTGCGACCACAAAATCACAAGACCGACTAAGCGAGACAAGATAGTCCCCCAAGCAACACCCGCTATGCCCATATCAAGGACAAAAATAGCTAGACTTGAAAAAAGAATATTCAAGGCATTGGATAAAAGACTAACATAGAGAGGTAGACGCGGATTATGCGTTGCACGAATCAAGGCACCTAGACTGGTCATCAAGCCCAAGAGAACAATTGATCCGCCTACCAAAGATAGGTAGAGTCCACCACTCTCGGCCACATCCTGCTCAGTTCCCAAGAGCCCTATCATCTCTTGCCCAGCAAAGAGCGATAAGGCGCCTAAAAGTGCACTCAGCAATAGGGTTATCTTGAGAGCCTCTGTCACGTGATAAGCCAACTTGGACTGATCTTTCTGCCCCAAACTTTTTGAAATAACGCTGGAAATAGCAGCTCCTAGAGCGATAAAAATCGCCTGATAAATCGTGATAATATTGCCAGCCACTGAAACACCTGAAATGGCGATTAAGCCCAAGTGAGCGACCAAGTAACTGTCCACCATTCCCATGAGCATCTGCAAAAAGTTTTCACCCATAGCTGGCAATGCAATATTAAGAATGTCTTTATTTTTCTTAAACAATCTCTCCTCCTGATGAAAAGAAACTCAGTTGGTTTCCCAACCGAGTTTACTCCCTCTGTCTTAAAGTCCTAGATAAGCCTCCACCGCTGCTTGCATGTCTGCAGCTGCCACTGTTGTTTTATGACGAACTGGAGCCGTTTCAAGGCCATCCACTGCTGGTGGCACTGCCACTCCTGAAATGTCATGCAATTGAGCCAAGGCTTCAAAGTCAGTCAAGCCTGCTTTTCCTGTTACCGCTTCTACGGCAACCACTGGGAACTTGTAAGGACTAGCTGTTGAAGCAATCACTGTCTTAGTCGCATCGCCAGTAGCCGCTTGGTATTTTCTATAAACAGCTGAGGCAACCGCCGTATGTGGATCCTCGATATAGGCATCTGTATCATAAACACGTTTAATTTCTGCCGCAGTTTCTTCCTCAGTCGCATATTCAGCTGCAAAGAGTTCCAGAATCGCTGCATCAAAGTCTGTCAATTCATATTGTCCTTGTGTACTCAAGGCATTCATGAGTTCAGCTGTCTTAACCGCATCATTCCCCAAAAGATGGAAAATCAAACGCTCCAAGTTTGAAGATACTAAGATATCCATAGATGGACTAGTCGTTACTTTAAACTCACGTTTCTTGTCGTAAACACCAGTTTTAAAGAAGTCAGTTAAAACATTATTGTCATTTGAAGCACAGATCAATTTGCCAACTGGCAGACCAATTTGTTTAGCATAAAAGGCAGCCAAGATATTTCCAAAGTTTCCTGTTGGTACTGTGAAGTTGACCTTTTCACCAGCCACAATCTCACCAGACTTGACCAACTGAGCGTAAGCATAGACATAATAAACAATCTGTGGTACCAAACGACCAATGTTCATAGAGTTAGCTGATGAAAATTGCAGTTTATTGGCAGCCAACTTTTCACGAAGAGCTACATCGTTGAACATGTGCTTCACATTGGTTTGCGCATCATCAAAGTTTCCATCGATAGCGATAACATGAGTATTGTCGCCAGTCTGAGTAGTCATTTGCAACTCTTGTACCTTGCTGACACCATCCTTTGGATAAAAAACGATGATCTCAGTACCAGGCACATCCGCAAACCCTGCCATAGCCGCTTTCCCAGTATCACCAGATGTCGCTGTCAAAATGACGATTTTGTTCTCCAAACCATGCTTTTTAGCCGCTGTCGTCATAAAGTATGGCAAGATAGACAAGGCCATATCTTTAAAGGCAATCGTTGAACCATGGAACAATTCCAAGTTGTATTGCCCATCCAGTTTCACCAAGGGCGCAATAGCTGGAGTATCAAACTTGCTATCGTAGGCATTGTTGATACAGTAGTCCAACTCCTCAGCCGTAAAGTCATCTAAAAATGCTGATAAAACTAATTTAGCCACTTCTTGGTAAGAAGCATCTTTTAATGTGTCAAAGTCCAAATCAACCTTTGGATAAGAAAGCGGTGTAAACAAACCACCATCCGTCGCCAATCCTTGCAAAATAGCTTGGCTGGCAGTTACTGTATTATTGGCATCACGCGTTGATTGATAAACTAATGTCATGAATCTCTATCCTTTATCTATAGTCTCTTCCATTATATCACGATTTTTCAGAAAATTCTCCCTTTATAAGAGAAATTATAATCCCAATTCTTTCTTCAAAGGCTCTAAATAAACCATTTCTTGCTTATCTCTTTTCTCCAGTCCTTCCTCAGCTAGGGTGAGTAAATCTTTAGAAAACTCGAGAACCGCAGCTTCTTCTTCATCTGTGAGTTGTTTTTTAGAAAATTGTCGTCTTAAAAGCTTATAATCACGACCAGCTGTGGTAAAAAATGGAGCCGTTCGCAAGTAAGCTTCAAGCTTGTCTAAATGAACCAACAAGCCCAAGTGAAAGGCAGCAGAAGCAAAAGTCCTATCAAGCGGCTGAGTACACACACTGCGAAACTCAACTGTTCCTCGAGTCGTTAAGTCTTGGTACTGGTAACTACGATGAGTTTGGAAATCTTCCTCCTGAGGATGAATTAACACCTCATCCCCATTAAGGGTAAATGCTTGGATTTCAGGTGTAGCCAAATAGTCCCTAGCCTGAATCGGATAAAAATAATAGGTCTGCCCATCACGCTCCGCAGTAAAAATCGCAGAATGATTTAGATAGTCAAAAAAATCATCCTCGTCTTTGAAGAGTCTGGCATTGACGCCTACATTCTCTGGATAGATACCATGCATGGATTCTTCCCAAAAAATATCCCTTGAAATCTTAGTATCCCAATCTTCCCCTGAAAACTCAGAATTGGCAAATAAAAAGGCTTTTGCTGCTTCAATTTGAGTAAAAGCATTGATAACACGCAGGTAGTTGGACCTTGAAATGTCTAGTTGAACCTGACTCCCACAGATAAAGGCTCCATACTCAGGGAAATGATGTAAATCTGATTTAGTTACATTTCTACTCAAATTCAGATAATCCATCAACATCTGATAACGGGGATAAGCCACTGGACAATTCTCATTTTTATCCCAGTTGGGATGAATGCCGCAGCCAACAATAGCATGATTAGCTTCACCCAATTTATTCTGAATCGTAGCCATATAGAAGTTAAAGCGTTCTTCTACCTCTTGGATAGATTCGGCCTTTCCGAATGCAAACTCAATCGTCGTATAAGCAACCTCAAATAAGATCGTATCTTGGCTGACTGGATCAAGCAACTGAATTGGATTACCAAAATCATCCACTTTTTCGATAGTAAAGCCCAGTACTGATGGTAAATACCGAAAGAGATCCTTAACAACTTCACCATCTGTAGCCTTACCCTCTAAATTTACAATAGGATATTCTAACTCAATCCCAATAAATAAATTTGGGTTCTCTTTTATATTCTTTAAGTAACGTTTCTTTAGTAATTCAACAGACCGAGACATTAATCACCAAACTCTTTCATAATCAAAATAAATTGTGAATAAGTAATATTATACCAAAAATACACTAAAAATGACTAGAATAAGAAGAAAAAGATCATTCATCAGTTATCTGTACTTAATCAAAATCTTTACCAAAACAAAAAAACAAGGCCCGAAAGCCTTGTCTTTATTACTATACCGGCGGCCGGGGTCGAACCGGCACGTCCTTGCGGACACTGGATTTTGAGTTCTATGAATACATTTTTAAAATCTTATAACCTTGATTTAATAGGGTTTTAAGCCTTTTGAATCTTGCAAAATAGACTCATTTTTCAAATTTTTGTAACTTTTTGGTAACCCCGTTAAAGACACGGACTCATACCCCAGATAAAGATAATTCAAATTAGATTACGTCTAGATATTTAGTCGCCTTTTGTTTGGTTTAAACCCTTTTAGATTCTTCAAATATCTTGAATGTAGTGTAAGTGATGGCGCTAACGTTCGTTGCCGTTCGGAGGTACCGATAATTGTTCGATTTAGATAAGGATGTCTGAATGCATTGAACAACTTAAAATGGGGTTTTTAATAGTCGATTTAGCATATCTTCCTATCAAATAAGTCTTTTATAAAAGTTAATTTCAATATTTTATTCAGTGCAATTCCTTTTCTAGTTCATTTAGAAAGGTGATTAAAAATTGGTGGCGACTTTCTGCCATTTGTTTGGCAGTCTCCGTGTTCATTTCATCTTTTAAGAGGAGCAACTTGTCATGGAAATGTTGGATGGTATCAGTAAGGGGTCTCTCTTTGTGACCACCATAGGAAAAAGTTCGCGCAATTCCTACAGCTCCTATCGCATCCAGGCGGTCTGCATCCTGGACAATCTTGCTTTCTATGGTTTCTGGATGTTTACCGCGATTTTTGCTGAAAGAAACAGCATTGATAACCTGGCAAATCCGGTCGATTTGGTTTTGAGGAATACAAATCTCTTCTAGAAACGTGCGAGCATTCGCATTATTCTCTGTTTTAAATAATTTATAATCGTCAGCATCGTGAAGAAGAGCTGACAAGCCCACTATCTCCATATCACATGGACCTTCTGCTTGTGCGATTCTCATAGCATTGGTATAGACGCGAAGGGTATGCTCTACATCATGGCCATCCGCTCGTTCAGCAAATAAAGCTTTAACATACTGCTTTGTAGCATGGATTCGTTCTTCTATCATCGTTCTTGTCCTTATCATCTCATAGTCATCAATTTTTGATTTTCCACTTTTATAATATAATTTTATCTGATTCTGTCTGATTAAAACTTTGAAAGTCGGTTAACTACACTCAATTTTCGCATAGTCATCCGAATTCCAAATTTCTTTTCAAGATAATTAGTGTTTAAACGTTTTTTTCGAGCATCACGTGGTAAATATAGGTAACAACACTCGTGACCACCATAGAACTCTTCATCTCCAAAATTCTCTCTACTAAGTTCTGTTAGAGTACTTTCGGGAATCTCTTCGTTAGTAAAAACTAGATGAATACGAGAACTATCATAAGTATCATCAAATGGGTTTTCTTGAATAGCAATCTCTAATTGATTAATTTCTTTGATAATTATTGATAAATCAGCTCCAATTTTATCCAAAATCGTATCATGAACTAACTTTCTGATTTCTTCGTCAGATAACTCTGATTCTAACAGTATATTCCCACTCTGAATATATGTTTGAACATTTAAAAAATCAACTTCTGTTAGGATTTCTACTAAATAAGACATTTTGGGAATTCTATTGGTACCTGTTGGTGTTACTCCGCGAAGGAGAATAATCTTTTTCATACTAATGTCCTTGTGCATCTTTTTCTAAAGAGTTCATCATTTCAAAATAATAATGAGCATCCCCCGTTGAAAAATAATTAAACCATGCTTCTACTGTATATTTTGAATATAGGCCTAACTCCTCGACAATGAGCTTAGTCCATGATAAAGATCCGGCTGAGCTAGCGGTAATAAGCTTTCCATCTTGAACTGCAATCTCATCTTTATAATAATCCTGCCCTCGATAATGTTGGCTCATCTGGGTTAAAAAGAATGAAGCATTACTTGTATGATATCGATTATCTAAAATTCCTTTTTCAGCTAATCCCAAAGTAGCGCCACAAATAGCTCCAACTAAAATATTTTCTTGCAATAGTTTAGAGGCTACTTCTAAAACATCATCTTGCTCATTATCCAACCAAGTATCACCTCCAATAAGCACTAGCGCAGCTGCATTTGCAGTATCTAAATCATATAGATTAACATCTGGAACAATTGTCATGCCTCCAGCAGTTTTTATAGACTTTTTCCCTTTAGAAACTGTTACTAATTTTACTTTGGCTTCTCCTAACATTGACTGTAAGCTTAGCGCCTGCATTAAATAGCCGTGTTCGAAATCAGCCATAGTATCTTGAATATACATATAAATATTTTTCATCATTCTTACTCCTCTTTGATAAATGATCGAACTATTAATTGTTTTTATTGTATCATATTTTATGTTTCGCTGTAATACCAATATTTTTTACTTCATCAGTAAAATAGCGATTTTTAAATATTGAACAACCTATGGAGGCTCACCGTAGGTTTGTATTTATGTTATCAACTTCTGCAACATTTCAACTGCTTGTCCTCAATATCACTGTGCTCCCGTTTAAAAGCAGAGTCAAGAATTATGACAAATAGTACCAACATCTAGAATGAATTTAGAACCTAAAAACAAATCATCAATCTGCATTAAAATAATCATGAACCTCTTTAAAAAGGGTATGCAATATTTTTTGCTCTTCTTCATCTAAATTATTTTCAGAAACTAGCTCATCCAAATACTTAGGTAGAGTAGAATGGTTTTTAATTCCATTCATGACAATTGCAAATTTCAGATCATCTAGTTCAGCTTTATTAAACCCTTTTAGCTTCTTCAAATCAATTCTAGTGATTGGAGGTGGGACAACATCTAGAGTACTGTAAATGGTTTTTCCTAATAAGTAATCTGTTGTGGTATCAAATAATTTCGCTAATTTGACAACCGCTTCTAAATTAGGTTCTAAAGTTCCGTTTTCCCAACGAGAATAAGTACCTTGTTGTACATCAATCATCTCAGAAACTTGTACCTGTGTTAACTTCTTACTCTTTCTCAGTTCCCTAAGACGATCTCCAAAAGAATTATTATTATTAAACATTGTATCCTCTTTAATATTCGATTCTGTATATTTTAGCTTGACAAAATATTCTAAACGGTATGAAATAGAATTATTCCATAAGGAATATTTATTTTGAGATTAAATATTCCATTGAGAATATTATAGCATAAAAGGAGGTAAAAGCGTATGTAATTAGTAGTTGATTTAAAAAATTTTAATAAAGGAGGTAAGATTCGACAAAATAAAAAAAATCTTGAAACAAATGTGCCGTTCGTTCCAAGATCAAAACATATTATGTAACAATTATACCACAGAAAACTCCTCAGTTACACAAGAAAATTTCGGAGGTTTCACAAAAAGATGACCAATAAAGAGTTAGTCAATCAAATTTCTGGCCTAAACTCTACCTCTACTCTTAAAAATTGGATTCAACTGATTAAAGAGATAAGTGGCAAGGAATTTAAGAAAATTAAAATTCCTATCAGTAGAAATCCCAGAACTCATCAATTGAGTTATACAGTTGCCTATGATTTTACAGACGAAGACCTTAGACAATTTCAAAAGTTAGCTAACCTAAAACTTGAAATAGGTTTAAAAGAGGCTATACAGAAAGTATTTGGGAGTCTAGCAGACAATGAGCAAGAACTCCTAAACCAAGTAGTAGATGAACTCTATGATGAACTGAGCGCCTTAAAACAGGAATTTAAGCGAGAAATACGACTGATAAAAAATGAGAATGCCAATCTAAAAAAGAAAATCCAAGATATTGAAGAGTCGATGCAAACCGGCTTATTAGGGTTTGTTCAGAAGAGGTCAAAAAATAGGTTCGGCTAATAGCGAGTTTTCGGCTGAGCCATGAGGCAGAAAGCCGAAAATGAGCGTAGATGCGGACGGACCATTTTTGACCGTTAGGGTGTGTAGTAACACCACCCTCTGCAAGTTAGGTGTACCATCGAAAGAATTCAGTATTTCCAAGGGTTTCAGAGATTTTAAGGGTGGCAAAATTAGGCAAAAAGTTGAATCAAAATCTATGGCAAAAAATGAACATTTACGTTCTGTATTTGACTGGATTCAAATTCAGTTTGATAAGACTGAATTTTCGCCAAGAGAAATAATCGAAGACATTCTATTTCTTGACTATGACTTATTTATTGAGAATAAAGGGAGCCTTAAATACTATAACTATGATAGCCAGCTTCATCATGGGAATATCCGTATCTACTATGGAGCGAAAGAGTCGTCCTACATGCTTGTCATGTCAGGACAGGCACTCGAGTTCTTTAGAGATATGGTATTAGATCCAAATAGTCTGTCCGAAAAACAGTTTCTGAACAACCTCTACTACAATTACAATCAATTTTCAGTAAGACGAATTGATATTGCAATAGATGATTTTAATGAAACACCCTATTTCACTCCTAGTCAGCTTCTAAAGATTTGTCAGAAGAAACGCTTTATATATGGAAAAAGCACCTACTACAATACCTACGGAGATGAAACAATCGGCCAAACCTTATATTTGAGAAAACCCAATGATGATGAAAGACTTAGAATTTACGATAAACGCTTAGAACGAGCTGAGAAGCTCGGCATCAGCAAGCGGTATATAGAAAATTGGATAAGAACGGAGTTAGAACTTAGGAAAGAAAAAGCTCACTACTTCATTCAAGAATGGTTGCATTCAGAAATAGATCTTCTCAACTTTACCAAGGGATATCTCAAAGAAAAAGTGAGGTTCTATAGTGATAGTCAATTCTCAAAACCTTTGAGATCTTGGGAAAAGTTTTTAGGTCACTCAAAACCTGTCTCTATCATTATTCCAAAACCAAAAACAGAACTAGAACAAAAATTAGAATGGTTTACCTATAAAGGTTCTGGAGCTATTCTAAAAGCGTATAAATTTCTATACGACAATAACTTACTGCATGAGTATGAGAAGTCTAACTATCTCGCACTCAACAATATGGAATATCCACCAGATTTAGCAAGTGGATTAATAGAACGGGCAATTCTCTTTAAAAGAGAGGATTTAATCCCTACAATCAAAGAAAATATCAAAAGGAGAAATTAACTATGGCAAAAATGCTTTCACAAAATGACTGGAATTTTAATAACATTGGAACAAAATTTGAATTGGATGAAGTTATTCCAAAATTTGAAACGAAAGTCCGAGCAGATGCAAACGGAGAAATTATCAAAAACCGAGATGGTAGCGAAAGACGTTTTAATACCGATAAAATCATTGGTTGGAAATACAATGTAACGATCAAGGATGGACAATTCAAAAAGAAATCAACCCAAGTCTCAGTAGATAATCCAGAAGCTTTAGTCGATAATGACTATATCCAAGCAATGGACGAGGTACCAGTTACATTTGACAATTTACAAGCCACTATGATTAGTTCAACGATGTATTACAAAGCGGATTCTATCCATTTAGTAGATATAAAACAAAAATAAGTATTAGACAAGGGGAGCTAATCCTCCCCTTACTTAATCTAATCAGAAAAGGAGATCACATGATTAAAACTGCAACAAAAGATGACCTTATCGAACTTGGATTTGCTCCAGGAACTGCAAGAAAGATTATCCATACTGGCAAATTACTATTAGTGAATCGTGGTTTTAATATCTACGATAACAAACGGATTGGTACAATTCCAGCCAGTGTCGCTGAAGAACTACTAGGAATTGAACTCCAGAAAGAAGCATAATGAATGACTATTCGTAAAGCTAAAAGTGGTAAATGGACTGTTGATGTTTCTAACGGTTTCCACCCAGTCACACAAAAAAGAATACATATTATTCGTAAAGGATTAAAATCTAAAAAAGAAGCCCTAGAACTTGAACAACATATTAGAGTTGTAGAATTAAAAGAAAAACAATTTGACTTTGTAGTAACAACGGATATGTTATTCGACTTACTTGAAGAAGATGATTTGAAAAATGGCAGAAAAGTAAGCTACACAAGTACACAAAGAAACAATTATGAGCGTCATATTAAGCCATATTTTAAAAATACAAATTTAAATAAATTAACGTATGACCATATATTCGAATTTCGTGAATACCTAAAAACAAAACCTAAAAAACAAAATGAAAATGAAGTTTTAAGCTATAATACAATTAATAAGGTTCTAATTTTACTTAAAAAAATTTTTGATACTGGTATAAGAAAATCCCTCATTGATAAAAATCCTGTTGAGAATCTGAGAAAATTACCAATTAGGAAGCCTAATATCAAATTTTGGAGTATAGAAGAGTTCACGAGATTTAGAGAACTTATTCGAGATGATGAAATAAGCTATGACCTGTTTTTCGTAATTGCTTTCTTTACTGGAATGAGAATGGGAGAAATACTCGCATTAAACTGGAATGATATAAATCTTTTAACAAATACGATTTACGTTACCAAAACGGTATACTTTGTCAATAATACAAGCTACATTAATACAACAAAAACACGATCAGGAACTAGAAATATAACAATAAATCAGAAATTAGCAGAAATGCTAAAAGACTGGAAAGTAAAACAAAAAGAAAAACTTGAGGAATTTACGAAAAATACTGAAGAACTACAAATAATACAGAGTACACCAATAACAATTACAAAAAATATGATTGATAAGAAGTTTAAGCAAATACTAGAAAGGGATAAAGATTTAAAGAAAATAAGAATTCATGATTTGAGACACTCTCATGCATCATTACTTATAAATCAAGGAGAAGATTATCTTGTTGTCAAAGAAAGATTAGGACACGCATCTATTACAACAACAATTGATACTTATTCTCATTTGTACCCTAGCAAACAGAAAACATTGGCTAATAAACTTGATGATTTATTTTAAAATGGAAAAAATTGGTAACTCGACACACAACAAAGAAAAAAAGACAAGGTCCGAAAACCTTGTCTTTATTACTATACCGGCGGCCGGGGTCGAACCGGCACGTCCTTGCGGACACTGGATTTTGAGTCCAGCGCGTCTGCCAATTCCGCCACGCCGGCAAATAGTAACTGGGGTAGCTGGATTCGAACCAACGCATGAGGGAGTCAAAGTCCCTTGCCTTACCGCTTGGCTATACCCCAATAATATAAAATAGGCGAGTGATGGGGATCGAACCCACGCATGCCAGAGCCACAATCTGGTGTGTTAACCACTTCACCACACCCGCCATAATCATATTAACACGGGCAGTAGGAATTGAACCCACACTGAAGGTTTTGGAGACCTTAGTTCTACCTTTAAACTATGCCCGTAACTAAAGTAATGGAAGGGGAGGGATTCGAACCCCCGAACCCGAAGGAGCGGATTTACAGTCCGCCGCGTTTAGCCTCTTCGCTACCCTTCCAAGTTA